>JAZLIV010000001.1:0-7880 GCA_045617545.1 Mycoplasmoidaceae bacterium
AATAAATATTTTATTAACGCGAGCGAAGATGACTATTTGAAATTTGTTAGCAAATTTATTAATGTTGATCTTGGTCGTTTTGCAAAAAGCAAGAATGATATATTATTGTTATTTAAAAAACAAATATCATACGCGCAACAATTAAATACTTTAATAACTGAAACGTTCTTGCAACACAATCAACCGCCTGCAGAATTACAAACTAAGCTATCAACTGAATCTTGACAAAAAACACTAAAAGCATTCAACCAAAGTCTTGATCAATTAAATGATAATATATCATTTGATCAAGCCAAAGATCTGATTAACAAAGTTAAAGATTTATCAGGAAACAAAGGACAAGATTTGTTCATGCCAATAAGATTGGCAATTACCGGAAATGAACACGGACCAGAATTAAATAAGGTCATTGCTATCTTTGGTAAAGATGAAATTAAAAAAAGAATTGCAAAGGTCTTGTTATAAAATAAATTATTGTTATACTTATTAGATAGGAACTACCATGGAAAATAAACAAATAATCACATTAGCTTATGAATTAGCTAAATCTAAATATAAAAATAAGCCATTCACTTTTGAACAACTTTGAGCTGATTTAATTAAAAAGGCTCGTTTAGACAAAGATGAACAAAAGATTGTTGGTCATGTATATACATGTATGCTACAAGACCACCGTTTCATTTTTATTGGTAACCATGAATGGAAAGTCAGAGAGTTTTTAAAAGAAGCAGAACAAGCATCTTTAAGTCATGCTTTGTATGACTTTAAACAAGAACAAGAAGCTGAAGCTAAACGTCTTGCTGATTTAAATGATAAAGCTATGCTTGAGCAAGAAGCTTTCTATGATGAAGAAGATCTTGAAGCAATGCATAAAGAATATAAAGAAAAACTTATGCATGATGTGGACGAAGAAGAGGAAGAAACAGCATCAGAACAAGAATCAAATTCTGACGACGAAGAAGAACAAGAAGATGCTGAATAAGCATCTTTTTATTTTGTTACTAGTAACAAAATAATATTAAAATATAAGTAGGAGATAAATATGTTATTTTTTAAAAAATCAAAGAAAAGAACAACTCGATTAGTTAATATGGCTAAGATGCTTTCTAAAGCATCTGAAGGTCGCTATGCAGTACCGGCAATAAATATTAATAATCTTGAATGAATTGGAGCAATTCTAGATGCTGCTCAAACCGCAAGATCCCCAATTATATTGGGTGTATCTGCTGGAGCGGCTAAATATATGTTTGGATGAAAAAACGTGGTAGATATGGTTGAAAACACTATTGCAACAAAAAACATAACTGTTCCTGTTGCATTACACGTTGATCATGGAACATATGATGCCTGCGTTGAAGCTTTAGCTGCAGGCTTTAGTTCTGTTATGTTTGATGGATCTAAACTACCGTTTAATGAAAATATAGCAAAGACAAATGAAATAATTAAACTTGCACACAAACACGATGCAACCGTTGAAGCAGAAGTTGGTGGCATTGGTGGAACTGAAGATGGTGTAACATCAAGCGGTGAAATCGCCAATGTTAATGAATGTGCACAAATGGCTTCACAAACTAATATCTGCTGTTTAGCAGCAGGGATTGGGAACATTCATGGTATTTACCCAGAAAATTGGGCAGGTTTGAATTTTGAAAAATTACAAGAAATTTATCAAGCCGTTGGTAAAAAACCTTTGGTTTTACATGGTGGAACTGGAATTCCTTTAGATCAAATTCAAAAAGCTATTTCATTAGGTATTTCTAAAATTAATGTCAATACTGAATGTCAATTAGCTTTTGCTAAAGCTACTAGACAATATATTGAAGCTAGCAAAGATCTTGATACAAAAGAAAAAGGATTTGATCCAAGAAAATTGTTAAAACCAGGAACAGAAGCAATAAAAGCTACCGTTCTTGAAAAGATTAAGATGTTTGGATCAGAAAATAAAGCTGAATAATGAATTTATTTGTTGGGATTGTTGGCTTACCCAATGTGGGTAAATCGACATTGTTTAATGCGATTACAAATTCACAAGTAGAAGCAGCTAACTACCCATTTGCAACAATTGAACCAAATGTAGGAATAGTTGCTGTACCAGATAAAAGATTATCTGATTTATCAGCATTAATCAATCCCAACAAAACTACACCAGCAATTTGTCGCTTTGTTGATATTGCTGGGCTTGTTAAAGGTGCTAGTAAGGGTGAAGGATTAGGAAATCAATTTTTAGCTAATATCCGCGAAGCGGATGCTATTTGTCATGTGGTAAGGTGCTTTGAAAATAAAGATATTACTCACGTATATAATTCTGTAGATCCTAAACGAGACGTTGAAATTATTAACTTAGAGTTAATAGTTGCAGATTTAGACGTTGTTAATAAAAAAATAGAGAAAGTGCATCGCAAAGCGATGAGTGGTGATAAAGAAGCTAAATTTTTAGATGACTTATATGCAAGAGTTCAAAAACAACTCATGGACAATAAGTTAGTGAAAGATCTTCACTTTAGCGAAGAAGAATATAAACAAATTAAGATGGACAATTTCTTAACCTTTAAACCAACTTTATTTATAGCAAATGTTGATGAAGCAAGTATTGCTCATCCTGAAAATAATCAATATTTAAAACAATTAAAAGATTGTTTAAAATCAAATGATATTGTTGTTCCAATATCGGCGCAGATCGAATTTGAAATATCAAAATTATCTGATTCTGATAAAGTTCCGTTTATGCAAGACCTTGGGTTAAAAGAAACAGGATTATCAACTGTTATTGTTCAAGCTTATAAATTATTGAACTTATCTAGCTTCTTTACCTTTGGTAAAGATGAAGTTAAAGCTTGAACATTTGTTAATGGGATGAGCGCACCAGAATGTGCTGGCTTAATTCATAGCGATATCCAAAAAGGATTTATTCGTGCGGAAGTTATGAATAGTTCTGATTTAGTTTCATTAAAATCAGAAAATGAAGTAAAGGCTAAAGGTTTACTTCGAGTTGAAGGAAAAGACTACATCATTAAAGATGGAGATGTGGTTTACTTTAGATTTAATGTATAGGAGATAGTTATGGCAAAGATTAATGCATTTAGATTACAAAAAGGATGAATTGAAGTTATCTGCGGACCAATGTTCTCAGGAAAGTCTGAGGAACTATTAAGACGTATCGGCTTACTAAAGTACTCTGAAGTAGGTTTTATGTTATTTACTCCAGTTACAGATACTCGATCTGGACCTAAACGAGCAAAAAGTAGAGATGGAAGAATTATTGAATCAATTGTGGTTCCTAATTCTCGTGCCATTATTGATGAAATCAATAAAGGACCCGAAGATGTTCAAGTCATAGCTATTGATGAAGCGCAATTTTTTGATGATGACTTACCAGAAGTATGTAACTACCTTGCTAACAATGGTTACATTGTTGCTGTGGCTGGTTTGGATAAAGATTCATGAGGAAGACCGTTTGATTCAATGATGAAACTATTAGTTTATGCTGAATATGTGACAAAGTTAAATGCAATTTGTACAAATTGTGGTGCTAGTGCATCTTATACAAGTCACATTAGACCAAGACCAAAAGAAGCAAGAATTATGGTTGGTGACAAAAACGAATATACTGCTCATTGTCGTCATTGTCACATTCAAGCTAAAATGAATTACTACAACTTACCTAAAGTTAAAAAACCTAAGAATTAAAAAAAAGAGGAAATCCTCTTTTTTATTTAACGTAGTTTTGTTCGTGTTCGTTGTTGTGGTCAACTCTTTGACTTCGTTCGTCAACCTTAGATTGACAGAATCTTTCATCAAAAGATAGATAGCCAGTAATACGGCTAATCTCACATATGTGAGTTGATCCACAAACCGGACATTTAGTTTCACCAGGTCTTAAATATGTAACTTTTCCCATAAGATAGTACCTCTTGCTTTCATTATATAGTTATTTAAAATTTTTATTAAGAACTACTTTATTCTCTTTAAGAGAATCTTGAACATTAATGATTCTTTGGTTTTTTGAACCACGATATTCAATATTGTCATCAGCTAGTTCTTTAATGAATGGTCCATCAACCAAAACATCAATATTATTTAATAATTCTTTAATATAAATATTGGTTTTGATTAATCCCATCAATTGTTCTCAGGTATAACCTGTGTATGATCAAATATTAATTTTGTTTTTCTTTAGCTCCTTGGCAAGATAAGCAAATGGTTCTGGTTGATCAAATGGATCACCACCACTAAATGTTACTCCTGCCAAGTATGATGCATCAATTGTCTTAGCAACTTCTTCATCAACATCGACTAAGGCTCCGCCTTTAAAATCTCAAGTGTGTTTATTAAAACAATCAGGACAAGCATGGCTACAACCTTGGGCAAAGAAAACTTTTCTTAGCCCAGGGCCGTTGGCATTTGATTCTAATATACTTGCTAGTCTGATTTTCATATTATCTTGATTTACAATCTAAACAATATCGGATGTGGAAGTTGATACCAATATAGTTAATGTTTGTTTTACTATAAGCAAAGCTTACAACTCTCATAATATCATCTGGTGTTGGATAAGAGTCAAATTCAACATATGAAATATGACCACCATTACATAATTCATGATATGGCGCTTCAATTTGTAATTTTTCAGCCAAGCTGATTGGATGGTCTACAGGAACGTGGAAAGAGTTTGTGTAATAACCTTTTGTTGTAACTCATGGAATTTTTCCAAATTCTTTCTCATCTAATGGGAAGAACTTTCCACTTAGACCTTCAGCTGGTGTTGCATAGCAAGCAAAGTTTAATTTATATTTTTTCTTAAACTCATCGCAGTTTTCTCTAATACGCTTAACAATAGAGTAACCCAATTCTTGTGCATCTTTGCTTTCACCGTGGTGTTTACCAATTAATAGTTTTAATGTCTCTGCCAAACCAATAAAACCTATACCTCATGTACCGTGCTTTAGCACTGGTTCAATCGAATCATCTTTCTTTAATTTTTCTGAACCAACAATTAAACCTTCACCACAAACAAATGGCATATCTTTTACTTTAAGTTTTTTTAAAGTGTCATATCTGTGCATCAATTGAAGTCTTACTTCTTCACACATTTCATCTAATGATTTAAAGAATGTTTCAATGTTCTTATTAGCTTTAATAGCTAATCTTGGCAAGTTCATAGTACAAGGGGCAATGTTGCCACGACCTTCGACACAAGGCTTGCCATTAATGTCTGATAACAAATATGTACGGCAACCCATAGTTGCAGGTAAAACACCTTTGTCATAATATTCTTTATTAAAAGTTGCATCAATATTCATGAAGGTTGGGTTCATTCTCTTACTTGCAACCTTGCAAGCTAATTTAAATAAGTAATAATATGGATCACCCGGTTTTTTATTAATTCCATCTTTAACTCTAAAGATGATGTTTGGGAAGATTGGTTGTTCACCACAACCCAAACCTTTTTCATATTCTTGTAGGAAACACTCACAAACTAATGCAGCATTCTTGTTTTCAGGAATACCAATATTTATTGATGAAAATGGAACTTGACTACCAGCACGTGAGTGAAGAGTGTTGAGGTTATAGACAACACCTTGCATTGCTTGACACACTCTTCGTCTTAAAATTTTATTTACATAATCTTCGTTTTGTGCATCGCCACCAGTTGCTTTAATGTCAGCTACAATTTTTCTTCGCGTGTTTGGAATAGTTATAGCTATATCGTTATCAAAGTTAGGGTGAGATTGTCCACCAAACATGTCGTTTTGACTTGCTTGCAAAGCAATACACAAAATTGCTCCAGCTGTTTCGATTGTTGTTGGTGGGTTGATAGTACCATAACCTGTGTTGAAGCCATTTTCTAGTAATCTTCTAGTTGGTAAGTGAAGGCAGTTAGTCGTTAGGTTGTAACTATCCAGGTCATGGATATAGTAATCACCAACTTCGTGGTGAGTAGCCATATCTCTTGGCAAATGCTTTAATAGCATGTGTCATTTATTAGACTCAGAAGCAATTCTTAATAGTTTTGCTGAGAAGTTATTACCAACGTTAGCATTGTCTCTATCCGTTTCGATACCAATCTTGTAGATTGTATTCATTAATCTACTACCACGTTCACGAACTTTGTTTCGTTCAGCACGGTAGGCTGCATATTTTCTAGCTAATGTTGTTTGCCCCACTTCTTTTAGTGTTTCAATAACATAGTCTTGGATCTCTTCAACTTCTACAGCTTCCTTTTTGTTTTTTTCCATCTTAGTAATTACTTTATCAGTAATTTTTCTAAGATCTGTTTCACTTAAAGCAATGTTGTTAGCCACAGCCGCAGCAATAATTGCATCATTGATTTTTGAAACATTAAATTTTACTTCTCGTCCATCTCTTTTAATTACTTTCATATTATTTACTTCCTTGATTAACTTTACTTATTGCTATATTTATTGGTGCACACAAACTAAGTTTTACAAATTCTATTGCTTTAGCAATTGGTAGTTTTAGTGCTTTCATTTCCTGTTTGGTTATTTTTCCTAAAACATGATCGACCACCGTGGCCTTCTGCGGGTGACCTACACCAATTTTAAACCGCACGAAATCCTGGCTACCTAATTTGGCAATAATATCTTTGATACCGTTGTGGCCACCAGCTGAACCAGATGTTCTAATTTTAAATTTACCTGGTTCTAAATCTAAATCATCATGAATTACAATAATATCTTTTGGATTTACTTTGTAAAACTTAGCAACTTGTCCGACACAGTTGCCTGAAAGATTCATTAAGGTAGTTGGTTTAATAAACATTACTTTTTGATCATTGATTGTGGCAACAACATAATCACCGTCAAAACTATTGCTTTCTATTTTAAGACCTAAATCTTTCAAGATTGCATCTAGAGCAATAAAACCTATATTATGGCGGGTGTTTGAATATGGCTTGCCCACGTTACCAAGCCCAACGATCAATTTCATTTGTAAAATTATTATACTTAAATATAAAAAAATAAAAAATAAATATAATTTATTTTCTTAATTTTTATATTTCTTTTCCAAATATTGAATAAAAAAAGCGCCATTTTTGAACGCTTTTTTCATTTTTTTAACTATTTTACAACTTTATTCAGGTACAAATGTAGTGTCAGATAAATAATATGATGGAATGAACATTACAGCAAGGAATGTCATTGCATACTCTAAATCACCAAATGAAGACTGATAAGTTCAGCTTTTATCAATAGGGTTATTATCCCCCATTGATATTTTTATTGATACTTTTCAATCTTTATCAAGGTGCATAATAATCGGAGCATATTCTTCAAACCAAGTTCATTCGTTGATAACATATCAAATATTTTCACCTGGTAAATATTCAGTTTCACCATAAACCACTTCAACTGGTAGATTTTCAATGTCATATTCATTGACCAGACGAGTTGCTGGTTGTCCTGGGGTAATAACAACATCTTGTCAAGCTTTCAATTCATATGACATTCTTGAATTCTTAACATCAACTTTTTTAATTTTAACAGTCGCCTTACCCTCACTGTTTGGGGCGAATGAAGAATAAATAGCATCATCAGCAAAGATTTTTTTATTTTTTTCAACATCTTTTAAGTATGTCTTTGTTGCTTCACTAAGAGCTAACTCTCCACCTTTTTTATCTACTCATTTATATTTACCTGTAGTACATTCTATAGCATCATATTCGTACGTTTTAGCGCCACAAGATGTAATGAGCGGAGTAACAATAGTTGCTACACCCGCAACGCTTGCAATAGGTAATAATTTTTTTAATAAATTCATGAAATTATTTTTCTTTCTGTATTTGATTTTGTTCTCAAATACATGCTCATTATATATATATATATGAGCGAATTTTCAACAAAATGAGAAAGAAAAACAGG
>JAZLIV010000002.1:0-4982 GCA_045617545.1 Mycoplasmoidaceae bacterium
TTCTTTTTTAACTAAATCTCATTTGTTAACAACAATAATGGTTGGAATGTTAGCAGCATGAGCAAGCCCAGCAATGACTTCATCTTGTTCATTGAATTCTTCACTAGCATCAAGCATAACAATAATTAAATTGCTTCGCGCAATTGCCTCTTGTGTTCTTAAATAAGAATACTTATCAACATTTTCTGACATTTTACCTTTGCGTCTAATACCGGCAGTATCAATGATGGTATAATTTTTGCCATGATACTTAAATTTACAATCAATGCTATCTCTTGTAGCATTAGCAATTGGCGAAACAATAACTCGGTTAGAACCAATTAAAGTATTAACAAGTGATGATTTACCAACATTAGGTCGTCCAATAATACAGAACTTAAAAGATTGTTCATCTTTTCTTTCTGGTGTCTTATCAAGTTGTTTTACAACTTCATCAAGTAAATCACCTAAGCCAATACCATGGGTGCATGAGATGGGAAAGAATGAACCAAATTTTAAATTGTAAAAAGTTTTATCAAGATTATGACTATAGTTTTCGGCTTTGTTAACTACTAACATAATCTTTTTCTTTTTGGCATTAGTCTTTAAAAGCTTAGCAATATATTGGTCTTGGGCATTGATGCCTTCTTTGTTAGAGACAACAAATAAGATAATGTCGGCTTCATCAATAGCATAATTAACTTGTTGGTTAATTACTTCTTGAAAAGGAGCATCAACATTTTTTAAAATACCACCAGTATCAATTAGTAAAAAATCTCTTCCAACTCAACTAGCAGAAGCATAATTACGATCTCTTGTTATTCCTGGAGCATCATCAACAATGGCTTTCTTGTGGCCAATGATTCGATTAAATAATGAACTTTTACCAACGTTTGGTTTACCAACTATTGCAACTTTTTTCATTTTCAAGTTTCTCTGACCTTATTAACATGATCACAGATGAAGTTGGCTACTTCTTCTGCTGACATGTCATCAGATTGGATTAAAACAGCATCTTTTGCTTTTTTAAGAGGAGAATCCTTTCGTGTCGTGTCTTGGTGATCACGTTTTTTAATGTTTTCCATTAATTCAGCATAATCTTTTGTGTTTTTATCCATATGTAGTTCTTTGGCTCTTCGTTGTGTTCTAACGGGTAATTCAGCCGTTAAAAAGAACTTGAAAGGAGTTTGAGGGATAATGACAGTACCAATATCTCTTCCATCCATAACTAATGACATACTTTTAATAATTTTCTTAAGGTCTTTACGGTATTTTTTTCTGACAAATGGGTAAGAAGAAATCAATGAAGCATTCATCGAATGAGTATCACCCATGATGTCCATGGATACATCTAAACCATTAACGAAGAATTTTCCATCAATGAATTCAAACTTGAATTGTTTAATTTCATTTCATACATCCGTCTTATTGTGACAATCAATATCTTTTAAGGCATATGCATATGTACGGAAAATCTTTCCCGTTGATAAGTAAGTGATTCCTAGTTTACTAGCAACAAGAATTCCAACTGTTGTCTTTCCTGCTCCAGCAGGACCGTCAATTGCGACGTGAATAAATTTATTTTTCTTTTTAAATAACATAATTAAAATGCAAACCACCTTACGATTAATAATACGAATGTTATCACAAAGAAGACAACTGCGATAGCAGCAGAGATGACAAAGATATGGTGTCCAACATTTCTTTGGTTGCCCCTTGAGATTGGTTCAACAAGATAAACATCTCTTTCTTCTTTTTCGGCTGATAAGTTAGTAAATTGGTCATGTAAGTTAGCTTCAAAGTCTTTATCCTTATCGGAAGATAAGTTCACAGCTTTTAAATAAGCAGTTAAATCAGCATAATCGGGATTAGTAGCTAATCATTGATCTTTAACTTTTTCATTTTGATCAAGAATTGTTTCATTCTTGATGTTAAAGAGAATGTTAGCAACTTTATTATGATTATTAGCTGTTTTAGCCTTATTCAAATCTCTAAATAACTTTGTTATTTCAGTTGGGATTTGCTTTTGACTAACAATAACCTCACTAACACCCTTATGTAAATGCAAATTCGGAGTGGCAACATTTTGTAAGATCGCCGGATTGATTCTATCAATCTCATTCTTATAATGTTCAATCCGATCAGCTTGGTTAGTTATAGTTTGACCAATGCGACTAGCTTGGTCAATTTCTTTTCTATAACTTTCCCATTTTTCCATGCGGGTCATATAGTAATTATATATATACTTACTATTATATTTATATGGAAAATGTGTATTATTATGTATAATAATACGGATTTAATGGGAAGAAGAAAGTAGGTTGTTATGCCTAATAATTTATCATCTTCGACTGTTATTTTACTAACTGTTGTTATCATTATTTTAATGATAATTGTCATTGGCGCAAGTATTATCATTATTACGCGCATTATAAGAAACAAGAAGCAATCGCTAAAAGCGATTGATGATATCAGATTTCAACCGTTAAATAAAGAAGTCGAAAAATATAAGAAATTACAAAATAAATATAAAAAGAAATTAATTAATCAAGAATATCTTGATCATGATCAATCATTAAATGATTTTAAGATTATTCTTGATGCTGAACTTGAAGATTATAAAAATAAGCAATTGATCAAAATTGATCAAGAGGTGCAAAAACACAAGCAAGAATTATTGCGTCATGTATTATTAAATACAATGCAACCATTACACCTAAAGGTGATTAATGAATCATCCTTGCATTTTTTACCTATTTCGGAAAAGAATAAACCACTATTAATTGGTAAAAAAGGAGCCAACATTAAGTTCCTTAATGAAATTACCAATTGCAACATTAGTGTTGAACGAGATAATCCATATGTTGAGATTTCTTGTCCAAATCCTTTGGACAAGCAAATTGCTATTAACACTATTAATCATTTAATTAAATCACAAGCTTTTGACTTAAAAGCGATTGAGAATGTTTATAAAAAAGAAAAGCGATTAATGGTTAATGAATGTATTGAAGTTGGTAAGAAGTATTTAGGTATTCTAAATATTAGAGTCGATAATTCTGATATTTATGAATATGTTGGACGATTAAAATATCGTTGATCATTCAACCAAAACGTTTTGCAACATTGTTATGAAGTTGCATTGATTTGTGAATCACTAGCTAATCAGCTAGGTTTAGATCCGCAGGTTGCTAAAGAGGTTGGTTTCTTTCATGACATTGGCAAATCCTTAGATTATGAAAAGAGATACGATCATATTGATACAGGTATTAAAATTGCTAAAAAATGTGATTTATCACATGAAGTAGTAAATGGTATCTTAAAACATCATCGAACAAATTGTAATGAAGACTATGTTTTGTTAGTGCGTTGTGCTGATGCATGATCAGCAGCAAGAAAAGGAGCAAGACATATCCCTTCAGCTAACGAACAAACCATCAAAATGATGGTTGAAGCCAAAATCAAGAAATTTAATGATGTTGTTTCATTTAAAGTTGATGTAGAAAAAAATAATATCAAAATTATTTTTGTTCCATTAGTACCTGATAAAAAACATTATCTAGCAACAAAATACCACATTATTAAAATGATTAAGGATGATGTGAGATTAAATAAATATTCAGTTCAAATTCATAATTAAAAAAATCTAGGTTTAACCTAGATTATTTTTTTAGTTCTAATAGTTTATCCTTCAGTGTCATGGCGCAATCACCAACTACTAAGGTAACATTGTCTACTGATTTAACTACCCCTTTAGTAGCAATCTTTTGCAAATATTCTAAATTGATTTTATCCATTTGGATAATTTGTATGGAAATAGTAGAAATTGTTGCAGAAATATTTCCAATATTTTCTACTCCTCCTAATGCATTAGCTAATGCATTAATATCTGGCAAACCAATGGTATTTAATGTTAATTCTGTCTTCTTGTTTTGGGCTTCAATTTCAGCTTGCTTTTTAGCTTTTCTAGCCAAATGACCAAAGGTCAAAATATTTAAAATTTTTGCTTTCTTGTTCATTATTTCTTTTCTCCAATAATAAATACTTTTCGTAATTTATTTAGATAAGGTCTTAATGATTTATAGAAACCAATTTTTGCATTCAAAGTTGTTAAATACAACTTAAATGTAGATTTGGAGTTAACTGCATGCTCAAACCCATCATTCATTAAAATTAATTGTCCATTGGCTTTGAAATTAGTTAAAGTAACCTTGTGGTTTTTATCTAAAACCACAGCATTGCCAATGGATAGATATTTAGCATGCGCTAGTGGCGATACTTCTGACATTTCCCAAATCTTTGATTTGGTTAGTAAGATCGCATTTTTTAAAGATTTGTTTAAACCAGTTGAACCAGTTTTTGTGCAGAAACACAAGCCTGACCCCCAAAATCATTCATAATGATTGCCATTAATGGCAATATCAGCGGAAATGGTGTTGATTCCTTCAATAAGGATTTCGTTAATGGCATAATAAATTTTTTCATTAACTTGACAAGCCACAACATCAGGTGTATAGAAGTTGTTATCATTATCAAAGAATTTGATAATAGTTTTGGCATCGATTTTTAAATCAATACTATAAAAACCAACAAGGCCTGTATTGATCAAGGCCATTTTAACTGGTTTTTTACAATATTCATTGTAAGCATGAACAAAAGTACCGTCCCCACCTAAGACAATAATATTTGTTGCATCAGATGAAATAATACATCCAGCTTTTCTTAAAGCTGATGCTAATTTCTTTTTTGCATTTTGACTTTTTTGTGAGTCATTACAATAAATAAAGAATTTTTTATTCATAATATAAATACCACAATATTATAATTTAAAATATATATAAGTTATGAAAAATACAAATCACAAACCAATAATGTTAAGTGGGATTCAACCCTCTAATAAAATTACCTTAGGTAATTATTTAGGAGCAATTAAACCATATGTGCAAACAGCAGAAATGTTTGACATGTATATTTTTGTTGCTGACTTACATGCTATTACAAGCACC
>JAZLIV010000003.1:0-3922 GCA_045617545.1 Mycoplasmoidaceae bacterium
ATCAAATATTGCTAGTATGTTAGCTAATCGATTACTATCTGGTTCAAAACTAATTGCATACTATAAAGCCAAAGATCGTGAAGTATGGTTTACAAAGTATTGAACCAAATATGAAGCATTTTGTAAATTAAAAGATAAAACTTTTAACTTTAATTGTTTTAAACAAAGAATAAATGGCAAATTTAATTCAAAACAAGTAAAAAACAACGGAAGAATCTTTATCTTAACCGTTGTTTCATAATTATTCTTTAAGTTTGTTTAAAGTCACGATATTATCTAGGCGTTCAATAATTTTTTGATTAAATTGTTGCTGTTCTTTTTTAAATTCTCTAAATTCTTGAATTAATAAATCAATTTTAGATGATCTAGGTGGTTTTGGTTTTCTTGGTGTATCAATAAAAGGTTTATCCGATAATACAAGGCATTTCTTGTCTTGTAGTCTAGGATCATTCATTATTTCTTTGATATTCATAGCTACCACCGTAAATAATTTATTGATTTGATTATATGTTTTAAAATATTTTTGATTTTTCATAAATATATAACCATACTAGTATGGTTCTTCATATATAGATTGACCAAAAATCCTAAAAATTTAAGAAAAATTTAATCGATGCATCATAAACACCGATTAAATCTAGATTTTTGGAAATAATTATTTTCAAGTTTTTGCTCGTGGTAATTTAGGTAATCCTGGCATTCTAAAGACTTTGTCGCATAAAACTACTGCTAATTTACTTCCAGTATTTAATAAGATATCTTGTACACCTATTTCAGGTTTACCATTACTAAAACCTGTTTCAATATTGTTAGGTTTTTTACTCATACATACATAGAAGTTATTTTTAGCATATTTTTTTAATAACTTCTTTGCTTTATCTGAGTATCAGATATGGTTAATACCATAACATTTATGAATTATAACTTCAATCTTGGTTTGAAGATCTTGTGTTGGTCGATACAAGAATTTAGGTGTTTTAGGTGTTTTAGTTAATTGAATAACTTTCTTAGCTAAGTCAATTCCACCCATACCACCATGAACAAATCCTGTATCAAAAGCATATACTACTTTTTTAGCTTGTAGGAATTTAGCTAATTTATTTAAATCTGATTTCTTATCAGAGACAAATTGGTTAATAGCTACAACTAATGGAATCTTATATTGTTGTAAGTGATTAATGTGTGTTTCAAGGTTTTTTAAACCTTTTTCAAAATTACCATTACCTTTTTCTATTATTGATTTAATGGTTGAAACTAAAACAATGCAAGATGGTTTAAGTTTGTTTTCTTGGCAAAGAACATTCATAAACTTCTCTGCGCCTAGATCAGATCCAAAGCCAGCTTCAGTTAATAAATAATCAGCTAATTTTAATCCTGCTTGGGTTGCAATGGTTGTTGAAACACCAATTGAAATGTTAGCAAATGGTCCACCATTAACAAAAGCCATATTACCTTCTAATGTTTGAACAATATTTGGTTTAAAGCAATCTTCCATAATACTCATGATTGCTTTAGAGATTTTTAGATCTTTAACATAGATTGGTTTATCTTTATAAGAATAAGCAACCAACATATTGTTTAAACGTTTTTCAAAGTCTGCTTTATCTTTAGCTAAACAGAAGATGGTCATAATCTCACAAGCAGCTGTGATATCAAATCTTGTGGTATATGAATGTTGTTTATCAATCTCCACCTTGATTGATCGTAATGAACGATCATTCATATCCATTACTCTTGTATGAACGATTTTAGCTGGGTTAATATTAAGCTTTGATTGTTGATATACTTCATTATCAATAACTGCAGCAATTAAGTTATTTGCACAAGTAATAGCATGGATATCGCCAGTAAAATGTAAATTTATTTTATTTTCTGGTGTAATACTTGCTTTACCAGCACCAGTTGCTCCACCTTTTACACCAAATACAGGTCCAACTGATGGTTCACGTAGGGCAACAATAGCATTTTTGCCTAATTTGTTTAATGCATCATTTAAATTAATGCATATTGTGGTTTTACCTTCACCGCTAGATGTTGGACTAGTAGCAGTTACCAAGATTAATTTACCTTTATTCTTTTTAGGTAAAGAATTAATGTTTAATTTGGCAACATAATTGCCATACAAATCAACATCATGAGGCTTTAAGCCATATTTTTTAATTATTTCTAAAATAGGTTTCATATCTCAATTATTATAAACTATAAAAAGTAGTAAACTACTTTTTAACAATTATGATATTTTCTAATATTTTATAATGTAGGTATAAGGAGATAGATATGGATATTATTAAAGCCGCATATAACCGTCATTCTGTTAGACATTATGATGGTAGACCTTTAACAGCACAACATAAAAAAGAATTAAATAAGTTAATTAGTGCTATTAACAAGAAAGCTCAAATGCACATGCAACTTGTTACAAAAGAACCAAGAGCTTTTGGTGGTAAAAGAGCAAAAGTTTGTAACTTTACTGGTTGTGTAAACTACTTAGTAATAGTTGGTCGACGTAATAAACAACTAAAAGAAAAAGCTGGTTATTATGGACAACAAGTTGTTTTAAAAGCTCAACAAATGGGTATTAACAGTTGTTGAGTTGCATTAACATATGATAAAGTTAAATCTGCATATAAAGTTAGAAATGGAGAAAAACTAGTCTTAGTTGTTGCTCTAGGGTATGGAACAACTCAAGGTAAACGACATGAATCAAAGCGATTCTTTCGAGTTGTTAAAAACCGTGGTTTACTACCACTATGGTTTATCAGAGGAGTAAAAATGGCTTTAATTGCTCCTACAGGGAGAAACCAACAAGGTTTTAAATTTGAATTACTACCTAATAAAGTAGTGAAAGTTAAAAACCATTCATTGTGTAAAGATATTGATTTAGGCATAATCAAATATCACTTTGAATTAGGTGCAGGTAAAACTAAATTCAAATGAGCTAAATAATATTAAAAAGAGCTTATGCTCTTTTTATTTTATAATATCTATATGTTACACTCTGAATCTGGATATACTGATCAACTATTATGAACTTGTTTAGTTCTATTGGTTGTTATTATTATCTGAATTAATCTAGCAGTAATCTATTATTTTGCTAGGATTGCTCATTTATCTTTAAGACGAAAAAGAAATAAGAAATCTGAGATCTTTAAAGATAAAAAGAAAAGAATAATTAATGTTGATGAAGTAGCAAGCTTCATCACGAGTTTTGCTACTGCCTTATCACGATTGAGTAGTAATAAGGTAGGAGCATTATTTGTTTTTGAAAACAAAGATAACCTAGAAAAGTATGTACAATTAGGTAATAAGGTTGATAGTCCATTCTTTGCTGAATTTGTTTATTCTATTTTCTATAATCATGAATCAGCATTACATGATGGAGCCATGATTATTAGAAATTTAAGAATTGCTTCTTTATCTAGTTATTTACCAGTAAGTAAAAGATTATTACCAGTTAAATATGGAGCAAGACATCGTGCTGCTTTTGGTATCGCTGAAAGAACAGATGCATTAGCATTTGTTGTTTCAAATACAACCGGTAGTATTAGCTTTATGAAAGGACCAGATCACTTAACATTATCAAGTGATAGTATCCAATTAGCTAATCAATTAACTGATATCTTATTTGATAACTACCACCCATTAGCTAATGCTAAGAGTCCAATGGTAGTTCAAAAGATTAAAGAAAGATTGAACTAATAAGATAGAATATACTTACTTATTAATGGAAACGTACTCAAGTGGTTAAGAGGACACCCTGCTAAGGTGTTAGATCGGGTTTCCGGTGCATGGGTTCGACTCCCATCGTTTCCGCCATTAAAATAAAAAACAAGGACTATGTCCTTGCTTTTTTTGTTTATTGTATGA
This sequence comes from Mycoplasmoidaceae bacterium, assembly GCA_045617545.1. Taxonomy (GTDB): domain Bacteria; phylum Bacillota_I; class Bacilli_A; order Mycoplasmatales; family Mycoplasmoidaceae; genus Hennigella. Next base: position 3,868 of record JAZLIV010000003.1, read on the forward strand.
ATTAAGGTTCAGTTGCGTGTGATACATCATTTAGATAATAACAATAGTCTGGACT
>JAZLIV010000004.1:0-16324 GCA_045617545.1 Mycoplasmoidaceae bacterium
GGTACAGCCATTGGTGTTATTGCAGCGCAATCTATTGGTGAACCTGGTACACAATTAACTATGAGAACATTCCATACTGGTGGTGCTGCTGGTGAAGCAAACATTACACAAGGTTTTGAAAGATTAAAACAATTATTTGACCTTGTTCCGCCGGCTGAACGTGAACTTGCTATTATTGCTCAAGCTGCATGCAAAGTCACAAAGATTGAAGCAGTAGAAGATGGAACTAACATTCATGTTATCAATGATATAACTGATGAAGATAAAATCTATCATGCTAACTTAGCCCAAGTTGTTCGTGTTGAAAAAGGCGACAGACTTGAAGCTGGAGATAAGATTACTGAAGGTTCAATTAACATCAAGATGTTACTTGAAGTAGCTGGTATTGAAGCAGTAAGAGATTATCTAATTAAGGAAGTACAAAAAGTTTACCGTCTTCAAGGTATCGAAATTTCTGATAAGTATATTGAAATTATTGTTCGACAATTAACTAATAAGTTAAAAGTACTTTCTCCTGGTGATAGTAGCTATTTCATTGGAGAAACTACTGATATCAATACATTTACAGAAGAATGTAACAAGTTATTTGCTGCTGGCAAAGAATTACCAACAGCTAAAAACGAAATCTATGGATTAGATAACGTGGCAACAAGTAAGAAGGGTCCATTCTTAGCTGCCGCTTCATTCCAAGATACAAAAAAGATCTTGACTGATGCTGCTATTAGAGGTGATATTGATACACTAATGGGTCTAAAAGAAAACGTTATGATTGGTAACTTATTACCAGTTGGTACTGGTCTGGAAAGACCAGAAGATGTCATCGCTAAAGGTGACGAAATGTACAAAAAAGAATACTAATTTGTACATCTGTGATAAAATTATAAATACGTATAAGGAGAGGAAATTATGCAAAAAACAACAATGCTTAGTAAAGAAAAAGCAGCTGCAAATCGTGTATGATATACGATTGATGCATCTGGTGTTGTTTTAGGAAAGTTAGCTGTTGCTGCAGCTGATTTACTACGTGGTAAAAATAAACCAAATTTTACCCCAAACGTAGACTGTGGTGATTATGTTATCATTATTAATAGTGATAAAGTAGTTGTGACAGGAAATAAAGCAACAAAGGAATTTAGATATAACCATTCAGGTTATATTGGTGGTCTAAGAAAAAGATCAGTTAGAGAAATGATTGCAAAATATTCTGATGAATTAGTAACAATTGCTGTTAAAGGGATGTTACCAAAAAACCGTTTATCAGAAAAGATCATTAAAAAACTTCATGTTTATAAAGATGCTGGTAAAGATCATAGCAAACAAAAACCAAAAACACTTAAGGTAGGTAAATAATCATGGCAACTAAAATTGAATATAAAGGATTAGGCAGAAGAAAAAAATCAGTCGCAAGAGTTTTAATGGTACCAGGTACTGGTAAAATTTTAATTAATGGTAAAACTCCAGCTGAATATTTTCCTAACAAATTAGTAATCCAAGAAATGTTGCAACCTCTTGAAGTTACTAACCAATTAAAAACATTTGACATTAAAGTTAAAGTTGTTGGTGGTGGCTTTAAAGGACAAGCCGGAGCAATTAGATTAGGTATTGCTCGAGCTTTAATTGACTGCAATGCTGAACAAAAAACTACTTTAAAACGTACTAAGCTTACAACAAGAGACTCTCGAGTTAAAGAACGTAAAAAATACGGCAAATACGGTGCGCGTAGATCCCCTCAATTTACAAAACGTTAATTTATCACAAAACAAAAACCCGCTCATATGAGCGAGTTTTTTATTTTTATTTAATTATCTCTTTTTCTTTTTCAACTTAGGGTTTGCAATAGTTGGGTTTCTTCTTTGACGCATGATGTCGCCAGCAGATTGAGATCGTTTAATTCTCTTACCACTTAATGCTGAACCTTCTAAAGTTTTGATTTCTTTTTTAACAGTCTTTGGTGATTTTAAACTAAAGACTAAAACAACAGAGACAATTCCAAGAAGTCCTAGTAAAACAGCATAGACCGTCATACCAATACCTAGTCCGGTTAATGAATAAGTATCTTTTTCTTCTTCAATAGTTTTTTCAAACCATTCTCATGTTCCGTTTTTATTTGAGTTGTATAAACTTATAAAAGTTAATACAATGAAGGTAATCAAAGCAAGAATTTCAATCAAAACTACAGCTTTTCTAATCATGTAACTTTGATTAACTTGTTTAATAAGGCCTTCTCTTTTTACATTTGAAATAAATGCCATATTTTCTCCTTTCTTCCATTATATAGATGCTAATTGAACAATCAATATAAAAAAATAGTGAGTAATACTCACCATTAATCTAAGTTAAAATCTTTTGTTAAACCAATGACATATTTTTCTATATCAAATGGTTGTAGGTCATTATAAGTTTCACCTAAACCGATAAACTTCACGGGAATATTAAAGTTGTCTTTAATAGCTAAGATGATTCCGCCCTTTGATGTTGAATCCATCTTTGTTAAGATAATGCCAGTTAATTTAGTTACTTCCATAAAAGCTTTAGCTTGAATGATGCCTGATTGTCCTGTGGTAGCATCTAAGACTAATAATGATTCACATGGTTGGTTAGGATTAAATTTTTTAATAACACTATCAATCTTTTTTAATTCATTCATTAAATTAATTTTGTTTTGCAAACGACCAGATGTATCACATAGTACAACATCAATTTTATTTTCGTTAGCTCATTTAACCCCTTCATAAATAACTGAAGCTGGATCTTGGTTAACTATTTTTGGTTTAAAACATTGGATGTTTAAACGTTGGGCTCAAATATCAAGTTGTTCGACTGCCCCAGCTCTAAAAGTATCACCAGCGACTAAACAAACTTTCATGCCTTTATCTAATAGATAATGAGCAATCTTGGCAATGGATGTTGTTTTGCCAACACCATTAACACCAGAGACTAAAATAACATTAGTTTCACCTTGTTTTAAATTTAAACCATTATCAATAACTGTATCTTGAATATAGTAAACAAAAATCTTATCGATAATAATTTGTTTAACTAATGATGCATCTTCAACATTTTGAAATTTGATTTCATCTTCAATTGCTTGCATGATTTTCATGGTAGCACCAGTACCAACATCAAAACTAATAAGCATTTCTTCAATGCTTTCTAGCATTGCTGCATCAACTTTTTTATGTTCTTTAACAAGATTATCTAAGGCGGATTTAAAAACACCGCTTGATTTTTTTAAACCTTCATCAAATGTTTTTTGTTCAACTTGTGCAATTTGTGTGGTTTGTTGAATTTGGGCAGCGGTTTTTTCTGCTTTCTTATGTTTTATCTTGTTAATTAAATTTTTTAAAAATCCCATTATTGATTATCATTTCCAAATTCTTTAGCATGAGCTAAAGTAACTTTATACATGTTTGTAATACCTTTAATTTGCATTGTTGCACCAAATAGGCTATCACAACGTTCCATTGTTCCTGGACGGTGAGTAATAACTAAGAATTGAGTATCTTTTGAATTCTTTTTAATAATATTACCAAATCGTTCTACGTTAGCTGGATCAAGAGCTGATTCAGCTTCATCAAGAACTACAAGTGGGAAATTGTGTACACGTAAGATAGCAAATAGCACTGAAAGTGCAACTAGTGATTTTTCACCACCAGATAATAAGTTTAAAGTTGTAATCTTCTTACCAGGAGGTACAGCAGTAACTTCAATACCTGAATCTAAGATGTTGTTAGGATCAGTATATTGAACTGAAGCAGTTCCACCACCAAATAAGTAACCAAACACATTTGGTAACTCATTATTCACCTTTTCAATAGTTTCTCTGAAACTATTTCGAGCTTTATTATCAAGTTCAGCTATTGCTTTTTCAATAGTGTCCTTAGCTTGAGACAATTCATTATGTTGAACAGAAATAGTATCATATTCTTTTTGCTTTTCTTCAAGCTCTTTTAAAGCTTCCATATTGATTGCACCAATTTGATCTAACTCAAATCGTAATTGTGAAATAGTATCTCTAGCTTGAGCATCAGACATCGGAAGTTCTTTTGTATAACTATTAATAGCATTTTCTACTGTCATACGATATTCAGAAGAAATTCTTGCTTTAGCATTTTCAATTACAGCTTTAGCTTTTTCAAGATCAATTTCTGCACGTGCTTGTTCAGCATTAGCTTTATTGACTAATGTTCTTGTTTCATCTAAACGTGCTTGATAGTCATCAGCAATTTGACGGTTAGTTTGTTTTGTTGCTCTAGCAACATTTAAATCTTGAACAATCTTATCTTTCTTTGATTCTAATTGAGCAAGTTCTTTTGTTAAATCATCAACTGATTCAACTTTTGTTTCATCTTTAGCTGATTTATCAATTTGTTCAAAGTCGGCTTGATAACGATATAAACTAGCTTCAATATTTTTTACTTTATCTTCGTAAGTATTAAATAATACTTTCTTTTCATGAAGTTTATTTTCTGTTTCCTCTAAACCACTAGCAAGTTTAGCTTGTTCAATCCGAGCTTGAGAAGCTTGTTTAGTTAGTTCAGCAATTTGTGTTTCTAATTCAGTCTTGTTATCTTGTAGGTTGAAAACAGGAGCAAATTTAGCTTTGTTATATCCACCTGTAATGGCTCCACCAACAGAGATAGTTTGACCATCTAGTGTTACTACTTGATAAGCAGATTGTGTGTATTTAGATATGGAAATAGCCGTATTTAAATCTTGGGAAATTAAAATCCTTCCAAGCAACATGCTAAATAAATCGGCATATTTCATATCAAAAGTAATTAACTTATCGGCAGTGTCAATATAACCGTCAAGTTGTTTACATATTAATGCATGTTCCTCACGTAATGGACGTGGTTTAACTAGAGTTAATGGTAAGAACGTTGCTTTACCTGCTTTGTTATTTTTTAAGAAGTCGATAGCATATTTTGCATCATCTTCAGTTTCAGTAATAACAAAGTTAGAACTTTTTCCTAATGCTAAAGTTATTGCGGTTTCATATTGCTTATCAACAGAAACAAAATTCTTTACTGTACCAACAATACCATGTAAAGCACCTTTGTTTTCCATTACAGTTCTTGTACCAGCATCATTAACATATTCATTATCAATCTTATCTTCGATTGATCTTAATTGATAGCCAAGTTCTGAAATTTTATTTGTTAAACTTGCAACCTTAGCAGTAGCATTATCGTTTTTAATTTCTTGTTCTTGTTTGATTTCTTCATAACCTTGAATTTCATCTTCAAGTTTCCTTTTGTTTTCTTGTGCGGTTTTTAAATCAAACTTTAATTTTGTAATGATTTGTTTTAGCGCTTGTGCTTTCTTTTTAGCTGAACCACTAGCTAAATCATTTTGCAAGTTAGATTCAATTGCAGATTTCTTAATTGTAAGTTTATTAATTTGTTCAAGGATGTTAGTAAATTTAACATTGTATTCTTCAACTTCAGCATCTGATCGGTTGGCTTTTTCTTTAACATCAACTAATTGTTTAGAAACAGTTTCAATATCTGCTTCATTAGATTTAACAATTTGTTTATTTCGTTCAATAATGTTTTTTAATTCACCAAGTTTAGATTGATAAAAAGAAATATCTTTAACTAGAATAATTAATTCTAGTTCCATTAGTTGTTTTTTCTTTTCTTGATAAATTTGTGCTTTCTCAACTTGTTTAGCTAATTTCTTAATATCCTTTTGTAAAATGGAAACATAATCAGACACACGATTAAGGTTAGCCGTTGCTCGTTCTAGTTCTGATAAACTTTCTTCTTTCTTTTTAGCATATAAACCTATTCCGGCTGCATCTTCAAAGATTTTTCTTCTTTCTTCTGGTTTAGCTTCTACAAATCATTGAACTGTACCTTGAGAAATAATTCCTAATGAACCTTTAGTTAATCCAGTATCCAAAAATAATTCATGAATATCTTTTAAACAACAAGGTTCATTATTAATGAAATATTCATTATCGCCTTCGTTTCTAGTTAGTTTTCTTGTTACTGTTACTTCTTTTAAATCAGAGTGAAGGATTTTATCAGAGTTATCAAAAGTTAAAGATACCAATGCATAGTCACTACCATCTTTGTCTTTTGATCCATGGAAGATAATATCACTTGCACTTTTTCCTCTAAGTGCTTTTTTAGATTGTTCACCTAATACTCATTTAATTGCATCAACAATATTAGATTTGCCAGAACCGTTAGGTCCAACTACACCAACCATTGAATCCTTGAATGATAATTCAATTGGGTTAGCAAATGATTTAAATCCTATTGCTTTAAACTTCTTTAGAAACAACATATTATTTACCTTCCTTTGCTAACTTTGAATATGCTTCTGCCGCAGCAGCTTTTTCAGCAGTCTTTTTATTTTTGCCTTTGCCACGTCCATAAATAATATTATTTACTTTCAAAGTTGATTCAAAACTATTTGGTCCTAATTGTTTTGTATGATACATTGCATTTTTTGCATTATGCTTCATTAATGCTTCTTGCACTAAAGTTTTGTAGTCAAGAGCAGAATTTAAAGTTGTTTCATCATCAAATTTAAATAATGTCTTATTTAATAATTTACGGATTGGTTCAATCCCTAAATCTAAATAAATAGCACCAATTAATGATTCAAAACAGTCTTCTAGAATTTTATCAATGCCAGAAGATGTTGAAGCGCCTTTGCCTAATAATACATGATCATGAAGACCAATAATTTTAGCTATAGCTGTTTCGGTATTAGAACAAACTAAACGTTTTCGATAAACAGTTAACTCACCTTCGTGTTTGTTCGGATATTTATTGTATAAACATTCAGCAGTTAAAAATCCTAAAACACTATCACCTAAATATTCTAAACGTTGATATGAATAATTTTGATTGTGCTCATTTGCATATGAACGATGTGTTAAAGCTTCAACATACAAAGAAAGAGCTTTAGGTTGTTGGCCTAAAATATTTGTTAATCAATCATGTAAGTTTTTGTTGTAATCTTTATTCATACTTAATTTGTTTGATGTTATGCAATAGGTTGTTTTCAATACAATCATGTGCCATTCTTAATGCGGCCATAAATTGTTTTTCATCAGCTGAGCCATGCGTTTTAATGGCAATGCCATTAGCACCTAAAACAATAGCTCCAGCATTATTACGATAATCAAAAGTGTGATTTATAGTTTTAATAATAGGTAAACTAAAAGCTGCACCTAATCAGTTTCATGGTTTTTTATAATTGCTTTTTAAAATTGAACCAACTGTTTTTAAAGCTCCTTCTAAAGCCTTTAAACAGATGTTTCCAGAAAAACCATCACAAACACAAACATCTACTTTTCCATCAAGTAAACCTTTTGGTTCAACAAAACCGATATAGTTTAAATTTTTATTATTAGATAATAACTCATTAGCTTTTTGGTGATATTCAAAACCTTTATGATGTTCTGTGCCAATATTTAAAACACCAATTCTTGGATTAGGTATTTTTCTTACAATACGAGAATATTCATTTGCCATCAAAGCAAAATTATATAAATCTGTTCCATCAACATTGATGTTGGCACCAACATCAATCATGTTGAAGCCAATTTTATTTGTTGTTGGAATAAATGGCATAAAACCAAATTTAGGAACATTATCAATTGATCCTAAGTTCATTTGTACTAATGGAACAAAACAAGAAGTACTTCCAGCTGAAACAACAGCATCAGCTTGATGCTCTTTTACTAAGTTAACAGCTTTTAACATTGATGTATCAGTTTTTCTTAAAGCAACAAGTGGTGAATCATCCATATTAACAACTTCATTAGCATTAACAATTTCAAAATTATCTTTAGATGTTAAACATTGTTTAATTTGTTGTTCGTTGCCCACAAGAATAATTTTGCAACCATTATGTTGCTTTTCAAATTTTCTTGCCGCGTTAATCGCTTCAGAAATTTTATTTTCAAATCCCATGACATCTAATGCTATCTTCATAATTTACCTACTTTGTTACACCAATATAGTAATGGTATGTTGATTGATTACCTTGAACTAAAATTGGTTTTACCATATATTCCTCATTAATATAACGATACATATGGTTAACTTCTTCCATAGTTGCATCCTTACCATAAATAATAACAGCAGTCTTTGGTCGACGAATGTCACCAAAGATTTCATCAATCATTTTTCTAACAACGGTTGATCCGTTTTTCGAGTTTGTAACAATTTCTTTGTTTCTTACACCAATGTAATCACCAAACTTAATATTTAAGTTTTTGTAACGAATGTTCTTAACTGATTTAGAAATTTTACATGATTCACAGTTTTTATATGCTCTTTGCATTTGTTTAACAATTTCATCTTCTTCAAGTTCTGGATTAAATGTTAAGCAAGTTAAATAACTTGTAGCAATGTCTTTACATGGAATAATACTGATGTTATAAGACTTTCTTGGGAACAATCTCTTAGCTTGTTCAGCAGCCATTAAAATATTTCCATTATCTGTAACAATAATTACATTCTTACTTTTAGCAGATTTGATCAAATCAAAGAATTGTTGAATTGTTGGGTTACCAATTTCATCACAATTTAAACAATTGTTTATACCAAACTCACTTGCATAAACATCTTTCATAATTTGTGAAGGAACTGTCGCAACAACTTTTGTTGCCTCAGTAATTTCATTACCAGCTCGATAATTGCTTTCTAGTTGTTCAAGTGAAGTATTTTTATTCTTCATCATGAATTGAAGAGTCATGTTTTCAATCTTTACTTTCGTAAACTCACCAAACTTAGAAGCAAATTCAAGAAGACGATATGGTTTTGTTACATGGATATGAACTTTAACAATGTCACCATCTCTAACATAAACAAAACTATCACCCATTTCTTCAATACGCTTTTTAAAGTATTTTTCATCAAAGCGAGATTTTCTTGGTTGATCAGCTGTTACTCGTAGTCCAAGTTTTAAAATAAACTCAGAACAATAACCAAAACCTTCGTTGTTATCAGTGAAGTTTGTGTTAATTGGTGTTTGTTTGTATTCGTTTTCTTTTTTAATAACTACTGGTTGAGCATCAGGATGTAATAATGCTTCTTTCATTCCTTCAATGAAAACAGTTAAACCATAACCACCAGAGTCAACAACTCCAACTTCTTTTAACTGAATTAAAAAGTCAGGAGTTTTATCAAGAATTATTTTTGCTTCTTTATGAGCAAATTCAAAGAATTGTTCAATTGATTGGAATTTACCAGTTGCTTCAACAAGCTTTTCTGCTGTTACACGAATAACAGTCAAAATTGTACCTTCAACTGGAGTAGCAACAGAACGGTAAGCATATTCTTTGGCATTAACAAAAGCTTTTGTTAAGTCAGATAAACTAATTTCTTTTTGTTCAGGATTAAATGCAGCACTAAAGCCTTTAAAGATCTGACTTAAGATAACACCAGAGTTTCCTCTAGCATTCATTAATAAACCTCTAGCAAAAGCTTTAGACAATAATGAAACATCTTCTGTTTCTAAATCATTAATTGCTTCTCAAGCACCTTCAGTAGTGATTTTTAAGTTAGTACCTGTATCACCATCAGGAACTGGGAAAACATTTAATTGGTCAATATATTCAAAGTTGTTACTTACATAAGTAACACCATTGTGCAACATTGCTTTTAACAATTTAGTATTTAAAGAAGTCATTATTTGTCTCCTTTAGAATTATAAGAAGCAATCACATTGATTTTGATTGTTCCTTCATCAACATCAAATTGTTTTGTAATATAGAAATTAATTGCCGATTGAATTTCGTGGGCAATTCCATAGATATTACTTAGTAAACTAAATGGTGTTAAATAGATATTGATTTCACACTTAGCATCATTAATTTTTATGCTTTCAATCGTTTTTGTGTCAACGCCTGGAATCTTTTTTGTTTCTTCTAACAAAATATTTTCCAACACGCTTGGACTGATTGAAATAATATCATGTAATTTCATAAAAGCATTATATAATATTTTCAATATTAAATATTATAATAGTATAAAGGAATTTTATCTATATGGCTGTTGCACAACGAAGAACTTCTAAGGGCAGAAAAGGAATGCGTCGAAGTCATCACGCATTAAAACCTGTTACTACTACTGTTTGTCCAAAATGTGGTAAACCAATTAGACCACACACTGTTTGTAAATATTGTGGCTACTACAACGGTAAAAAAATCAAAAACGTTAAATAATTATTTAAATGATAAGGTTAAATCGTAGTAATACGGTTTGACCTTTATTAATTAAGGAGCAAAGATGATTATTGTTAAACCTTCATACAAAATCTTATCAAAAATTGATCCAATAGACCAATTACAATTAATTGAGAAAATTGGTCGTGTTTGTTATAAATCTGAAGACAAAATTGATACTACTGGTGAATCAGCTAAGAAGCTGATTGGTAATTTATTAAAATGACACCATGAAGCTGTTATCGAACACAGTTTTCTATCTGTTAAATTTGTTTGTGACCGTGGTGTAACGCATGAACTTGTTAGACACAGAATCGCTAGTTTTGCTCAAGAATCTACCAGATATTGTAATTATGCTAATGACAAATTTGGTAACCAAATTTCTGTTATTGAACCATATTTTTATAAAAAAGATCCAAAAAGATTTGAGATCTGAAAGAAAGCAATGCAAGATGCAGAAGATGCATATTTTGCTTTATTAAAAGAAGGTTCTACACCACAAGAAGCTAGAAGTGTTTTACCAAACAGTCTAAAGACTGAAATTACTATTTCTGCTAACTTTAGAGAATGAAGAAATATTTTACGATTGCGTTGTGCTCCTGATGCTCATCCACAAGCAAGAGAATTATTAATTCCTCTTTTGAAGGAATTAAAGGAAAAAATTCCTTTAATCTTTGATGATATTAATTACAAGGATGTTGAATAATGAAAATCTTATCTGGCACAAATGCACGAGCTAATTTTCTTAAATCATTAAAAAAACAAGTTGCTAATTTAAAGAAAAAACATATTACTCCAACATTAGCAATCATTTTGAATAACGATAGTTATGCAAGTAGCGTTTATGTTGCCAATAAGCAAAAATTATGTAAAGAACTTGGTATTAAATCAAAATTATTTAAACTTCCTTCAAATACAACAAATAAAAAAATGTTAGCTTTGATTGACAAGCTTAATAAAGATAAAAAAATAAATGGTTTATTTGTTCAATTACCAACTAGTGATAAAATAGATGATTACGCAGTAATCAATGCTATTTGTCCAAATAAAGATGTGGATTGTTTCCACAACCAAAATGTTGGAAAAATTTGAACAGCAAAATTTGCTAATAATTTAATTAAACCTTGTACAGCAGCTGGTGTAATTGAATTGCTTAAATTTCATAAGATTCCTTTAGAAGGAAAGTTAGTTGCAATTGTTAACCGTAGTAATATTGTTGGCAAACCACTAGCAACTTTATTTTTACAAGAAAATGCTACACCAATTATTTGCCACTCACGAACAAAGAATATGAAAGAAATCTGTAAACAAGCAGATATTGTTGTTGCTGCCATAGGCAAACCTAAATTCTTTGATCAATCATACTTTAAAAAGAATGCAGTGATTATTGATGTTGGTATTAATCGTGATGCTAACAACAAATTATGTGGTGATGTTGATGTTCAATCATTAAAAAACTTTACTGGTTGATTAAGTCCGGTTCCAGGTGGTGTTGGACCAATGACGGTATTAATGTTAATAAATAATTTAGTTATTCTAACTAAGAAACAACATGGAGGTAAATAATGGGAAAAGTTAAATATACAATTGTTGATAAAAATACTATTGCCCTAGCTGAAGATGCAAACAAGGGTGACATTATTGACCTTAATGAAAAGGCAGAACTAGATACTAGTTCTGTTGTTCAAAACTTTGATCGTGAATTACGTGTTTTGGCTAGAGAACAAGCTAAAGACTTATCACAAGCTGAAGTAAATAAAGCTGTTAGTGATAAAGAAAAAACAATTTCAAAATTACAAAATGAAGTTGCTTTATTAAAAAAGGATTTGCAAGCAAATCAAGACAAAGTTGATAATGCAGTTTTAAAGGCTGAAAAAATTAAAGATGATCAAATTCATTCATTAAAAGATCAAATTAAAACTTTAGAAAATCAATGATCACACCGTCACGTATCAACTAAAGCAATGGGCGAAGAACTAGAAAAATTTGTTTGAGAAGAATTTGAAGCTGCACAACAAAATGGTGCTTTTCCTAATGCTAAATTCTGAAAAGATAACGAAGTTATCACATCTGCTGAAAATTTAAAAGGATCAAAAGGTGATTTTGTTTTTAAAGACTATGATGATAAAGGCACAGAGATTCTAACAGTTGAAATAGAAGTTAAAACCGAAAACAACACAACTGAATCAAAAAAGAAAAATAAAGATCATTACAAAAAACTTAATGATGATCGAAATAATAAAAAATGCGAATACGCATTATTGGTTTCAGAATTAGAAAAAGATAATCGTAATTTTGATGGGATTTACAAAGTAAGGACATATCCAAAGATGTATGTTGTAAGACCGCAAACGTTTGTTGCCTTCATAAATGTTTTAAAAGATAGTCTATCTAAAAATAATGAACTTATTCAAGTTCTTAACCAAAAGAAATTAGATTTCATTGATCAAGAAACTTTTATTGCTAATTTACAAGAAGCACAAAAAGATGTTACAGCAACTGTAACTAGAGCTCACAACAACTATCAATCTGCGATTGCTGCGATTGATGCAAGCATCGAAAAACTTCAAAAAACAAAAGAATTTTTAATAACAAGTGGAACACAACTAACAACAGCTAATACTAAGATTCAAAAATTAACTGTAAGAAAATTAACTAAGGGTTGCAAAGAAGATCCATTTAAAAAATAAAAAGAGGTTTAACCTCTTTTTCTTAACGATATTTGCTTGGATGAGCTTTTTTCATTTTCTTTAAGAATGTAGCTTTTGGCATCTTACCGTATTTCTTCATTAGGTTAACACATTCTTTATATTCTTTAATAGCTCATGCTTGATCTTGAAAACCACGAACAACTACTTTCTTATGTTGTAAGTTTTTGTAGTTTTCAAAGAAATCTTTAATTTCCAATAATAAGTGATGACTTAAATCTTTTAAAGATTTAATATGTGTATATCTTGGATCACAATCAATTACACCAATTAATTTGGTGTCAGTTTCTCCATCATCAATCATTTCCATTGCACCAATAACTCTAGTTGGTACAGAAACTCCTGTACCAATAGATTGATCAGCAACAACTAAACAATCAAGTTCATCTCCATCTCAATCTAATGCTTCTTTTAAAAAACCATAGTTTTGAGGATAACCACTTGAACCGTATAAAATACGATCAACAGAAATTTGTTTATTTGCTCTGTTATATTCATATTTAACTTTTGAACCCTTTGGGATTTCAATTGTTACATCTAATACTAAGTTTGCCATTTTCTAACCTCGTATATTAATTATAAAATAAAAAAAATAGGTGGTTACCTACTTTTTCTTTTGTTGGCGAAGCTTGATATATTCAATTTCTGTTAAACCAGCTTTTTTTGCTTTGTGAACATTGTGGATTTTGTGACCAAGTAAACCAAAGCTTGGAATGAAACCATTAAGGACTAAACAGCATATTACTGGTCAATAGAATTGACCACCCTTGGCAAAACCAATATATAAAACATATGTAAAGAATAAAGTACCAGACAATGGAATGCATGCTGTTCAGAATAGTGATAAACCAGATGTATCTTTTGAACGCATTGATTTAATAAATTGTGATCAGTTCATTATTTCACTACATGCTGCAGAAATTAAATTACATGCAGTTACCCATATTCATTGGTCAGTTCCACCCTCATAAGTAGCATGGGTAAATAATGCTAAGCAGATAGCAACACTACTAACAACAATAACATCAACTAAACTAACGACAATAACACTTCAATATTTCTTACCAAAACTATAAAACTTTTGCTTTTGCAAAAGAATTTCTGCTAACTTAATTTCAGAAACATTTAATTTTTTAGCTAAATATAAATGGTGAATTTTAATTGATAAGTTTATTAACATTAAGATTAAGTCAATCGAGTTGGTTATGACTATTGGCATAATGCTAGCTTGATATAAAACTAAAGGAATTGAACGATCGATTTGGTTTTGAATATTATTGAAATAAAGTCCATATGACCAAAGAACATAAAAGATATTAGCTATAGTATAAGCAATATATCCAGCTAAGGAAATACCTGAGGTATTTTTCGTCTTTATTCCCTTAACAAATTGTGGAAAGAAAGTAAATTGCATTGTAAAAAAAGTAATAATACCAACGACTAAACCAAAAATTGTCATTGCATAAGATGATGTTGTTTGAGCTGCAAACATAGTATAAAAATTATACCTTTAAAGATATGTTTTAATATAAAAAACTAGGCATAGCCTAGTTTTGATTATTTGCTTTTCTAGCTTTTCCATATGCAATGTGTTTGAATACAATGGAAATCACGGTTAGGTATACTGCTATAATTGCCGCAATCAGATTCATTATGCATCCGGCATTTGCTGCATCTTTGCCTTTTGTAATAAGAGCAAGTGATAAGAATAGTAATACAGCAGAAATAATATGAGCCGGTAATGCAAATAATAAGAATTTCTTTTGTTTTTCTTTACAAACTTTTATGTATGTAAAGATACTAAATATTGTGAAAATGATTAATAATCCAACACAAATAAGAAACATTGCACCAACATATCAAACACTAAAGATTGTTTTAATAACATCTTCAGGATGACGGACAAACCCTAAATATTCTAATAATGTTAAGAATAACATTGCACCAGCATATGAACCTGCAAGGGAAGCAAAAACTTTTAAACTTCTTCCAGCAGGTGTTACAGTTAATTTCATTTTTCTCTCCTTAAAATAGACAAATATCTATGTTAATAATTATACACCCTATTGCGAAAAAATAAAAAACTAGGCATTGCCTAGTTTTGATTTAATGGTGGAGCCTAAGGGAATCAAACCCTCGACCCCCTGAGTGCAAATCAGGTGCTCTATCAGGCTGAGCTAAGGCCCCATTAATGGTGGGAGTAAATTGACTCGAACAATCGACCTCACCCTTATCAGGGGTGTGCTCTAACCAGCTGAGCTATACTCCCATTAAGTAATAAATTACTTAGATGCTTTTTTAGTAGGTTTGCTAGCTTTTTTGCCTTTGCTAGCACCGTTAATCTTTCTCTTGTTAAGAGTTTTAAGTGTTTTGGCAGAAACTTTTACTTTTTTAACTTGACCATTAGGTAAAGTTACCCTAACTGTTTGTAAGTTAACGTTTCATTGACGTCTTGAATGATTCATGGCGTGTGATTTTTTGTTTCCACTCATTGCACGTTTATTTGTGAAATAATCTCTTCTACTCATGGTTTCTTACCTTTACGCGTTTTTTAATTATATCAAATAAATGAAAATTGTCAAATATTACTTATTTATTTTATAAATAAAATATAATTTTTACATGAAAAATAAACTAATTATAATTGCTGGCTGTTCTGGTTCAGGCAAATCAACAGTTGCAAAGAAAATTTGTAATATTTTTTCAAAGAAAGATGCACAAATCATTTGCATTGATCGTTTTTACAAAAAGAATGTGGCATTAATGCCAAAATTAAAAAATGGTCATGCAAATTTTGATCACCCAAAAGCTTTTGATTGATCGCTTTTAAGAAAATGTTTGAAATCATTACTTTGTAATAAATCAATCAAAGTTCCACAATATGATTATGCAATTCATGCACGAAAAAAACACCTTCAATTAATTAGACCAACAAAAATTATTATTTTTGAAGGTTTTCTAGCTTTGTATGATAAACAATTTAACAATATGGCTGAACTGAAAATTTTTGTCGATACTGACGAGCAAGACTGTTTTAAACGTCGTTTAAAACGTGATCAAATAAAACGACAAAGAACAGTTAAATCCATTAAAACACAATGAAACGAATCGGTTTTACCTATGTATAACAAGTATGTTAAACCTTGTCGTTGGGTTGCAGATCTTATTTTGCCTTGAGACAAAATAAATAATAAGAGTATTAAATACTTGACCCAAGGTATTAAGCATCAATTAAAAAGCAGGTAATCATTATGAAAATTAATAGCAGAATCAATAAAAAATTAGCCGTTAACACTCTAAGAGTGTTAGCAACTGGAGCAATCACTAAAGCTAAATCAGGTCACCCTGGTATGGCTTTGGGTGCTGCCGAAATTATGTATGAATTATTTGTTAACCAAATGAATACAAGTCCAATTCATAA
>JAZLIV010000005.1:0-2546 GCA_045617545.1 Mycoplasmoidaceae bacterium
AAAATTAGCAAGTGGATCAATTTCGACACGACCTTTTACTGTTTTAGTAAATTCTCCACCATCAGTGTAGTTTTTAGCTACTTGTCACACAGCAACACCTGCACCACCTAGTGCCCCTGTAGCTAAAATACCTGAAAAAATGACCGGTAGAACTGATCATTTAGATTTCTTAAAACCAAACTTTTTGTTTCTTTGGTCGATATTTTCCATGATTTTTTAATTATATAAATAATTAAGTATTATTATAAAAATCTTATATATTTTTTAATTTATAATAATTACTAATTTATTGGAGGCAGCCATGAATTTAACCAAACCACGTGGAACACAAGATTATATCTATGAATTAGATCCTGGTTTTGATATTGTTTGCAAAGCGTGTGAAAACATAGCTAAACTAAATGGTTTTTATCAAATAAAAACCCCTACTTTTGAATATAAAGAATTGTTTATTCGAACTGTTGGTGATACAACCGATATTGTGAATAAAGAATTCTATGAATTCAAAGATAAAGGTGATCGTGACATGGTCTTAAGACCAGAATTAACTGCCAGTGTGTGTCGTGCAGTAGTAGAAAATAAATTACTACATCGTATGGCTCACCCAATAAAATTCTTTTATATTGAGCCAATGTATCGTTATGAACGACCACAAAGTGGTCGTCTAAGAATGTTCCACCAATTTGGTGTGGAATGTATCGGTACCGATTCATATTATGATGATGTTGATATGATTTTACTTGCAACATCTATTTTAGATGTCTTTGGTTTGAAAAATTACGTTATTAAGATTAATAACATTTGTTCAACTGCTACAAGAGCTAAATGAATTGAAGCATTAAAAGAATATTTTAAACCTTTCAAAAATGAACTTACTGAAGATAGTCAAGCAAGGCTTGAACGTAACCCATTACGTATTTTAGATGACAAAGTTGATGGCAAAAAAGACTTTGTTAAAAATGCGCCTAAGGTTACACAATTTGCTTCGCAAGAAGAAATTGATTACTTTAAACATATCACAGACGCATTAACTGAAATGCAAGTTGAATATGTTATTGATCCAACTTTAGTTCGTGGATTAGATTACTATTGTAATTTCATCTTTGAAATTGAATCAACATCTGATTTATTAAAAGGCCAACCAACTTTAGTTGGTGGTGGTCGATACAACACTATGATTAAAGAACTTGGTGGTGATGATGCCAACTGTGTTGGTTTTGCTTTAGGAATCGAAAGATTGTTAGTTGCTTTAACTGGCAATAGCGCCCTAAAGAAAGCTATTGATGATTATAAACACACTGATATTGTTGTCGCTAACCTAGCAGAAGAAACTAATTTAATTAGTTCTGTTATCTGCAAAATGTTAAGAATTGCAGGGTTTAGTTGTACAACTAATAGAAATACAACTAAATTAGAAAAGCATTTTAAATATGCTTCTGGACAAAATGCTAAATACGTAATAATTGTTGGTCCAAAAGACATTAAAAAGCAAGTTGTTCTTGTAAAGAACCAATTAACAATGAAACAAGATGAAGTTAAAATTGATAAGTTAGTTGATTACTTTATGAAGAAAAAAGGCAAAGAAGAATAGTATGAAAAAGCTTTATTGTGGAAACATTAATGAAAAATTCATTAACAAACAAGTAACGGTTTGTGGATGAGTTAAGAAAATTAGAAAAATGGGATCAATCACCTTTTTAGATGTAGGTGACCGTTATGGTATTGTCCAAATCATTGTTGATGAAACAATTAAAATAGATAATTTAACTCGTGAATCAGTTGTTGAAGCAACTGGTACAGTTGTTGCTAGAAAAACGCCTAACAATAAACTTAAAACAGGAAAAATTGAAATTAAGTGTACTAAATTAACTGTTTTGTCTTATGCTAAGACAACACCAATGATTGTTGAAGATGTAACTGATGCTTTAGAAGACATCCGTCTACAACATCGTTATCTAGATTTACGAAGAGATACTATTCGAAATAAAATTATCTTCCGTTCTAAATTCATTAATGAAATTAGAAGTTACTTAACAAAACAAGATTTTATTGAAGTAGAAACTCCATGTTTGGCAAAGCCAACTCCTGAAGGAGCACGAGATTATATTGTCCCTACACGTAATGCGCCAAATCACTTTTGAGCATTACCACAAAGTCCACAAATCTTTAAACAACTTTTAATGGTTGCTGGATTTTTGAAATACTTTCAAATTGCTAAGTGTTTTAGAGATGAAGACTTAAGAGCAGATCGACAACCTGAGTTTACTCAACTAGATGTCGAAATGTCTTTTATCAAAGAAAAAGATATTATGCGTGTTACAGAAAAATTATTTAAACACGCAATCAAGAAAACATTGGGCATTGATGTAAAGATTCCATTTAGTGTAATGGAATATGATGACTGTATGAATTATTATGGTGTTGATAAACCAGACTTAAGATATGATTTGAAATTAGCTGATTTGTCTTCATGCTTTGC
The DNA here is from genome assembly GCA_045617545.1 of Mycoplasmoidaceae bacterium. Lineage (GTDB taxonomy): Bacteria > Bacillota_I > Bacilli_A > Mycoplasmatales > Mycoplasmoidaceae > Hennigella. Next base: position 2,480 of record JAZLIV010000005.1, read on the forward strand.
TAATACTCAATTTAGAGTATTTGCTAACATCTTAAATGAAAAAGGTGTGATTAAAGGTTTTGCGATT
>JAZLIV010000006.1:0-4445 GCA_045617545.1 Mycoplasmoidaceae bacterium
GGAATTACCTGGCGAAACAACACATGATACTTTATGTGTGTCCATAAACCTTTTAAATTCATCAGTTATTATTTCAACATCTTTACAATCATGAAAGTATTCTTTTCATGCGTCTGTAACTAATTCGTTATTATCAAGTAAATATATTTTCATTTTAGAACTCCATTTTCAAATACATTTTTTCCATCATTTGAGCAAACTGTAAATATGTATCTAATTCTAGTGTTTCATAGACACTATGTTCATTATTATTTGTTGGCCCTAAAGAAACAATATTTAAATTATTGTTAAATTGGATGAAATCTGCACATTCAAGTCCACCATGGACTCTACCTTTAATTCCTTCAACTCCAATTTCATTGTACGCTTCAACACATTTATTACAGATTGGATTGTTTTTGCCACCATCTCAAGGATGCCATGAGCCGCTAGAGTAGGTACAGCCTAATAAATCTTCCATAAGGCCATATCTGGCGTCATATTCAATTTTTGCTTCTTCTAAATCTGCTTCTTCTTGATATCTACCTGCCTCGTGCAATCATAGATTGTCTTCAGCTGCAGCATCTAAATCTATAGTTAAAGGTCCAAGATTTGCGCTGCATTTAATCGCATTGTGTTCATCTGGCTCTTCATATCTTTCTAGAACACCATAATCTATGCCTTCAATGAATGGAAATAGTTCACTGGTGATGCGATCATCTAAGCAATATTTGGTAATGTTCTCTGTAGTTGATAAATTTATTTCCATTCCAGTCTCAACTACAAAATCTTCTTTAGCTTTTTCAAAAATAGGTTGGACAATAGCATTGATTTCATCATAATTTCCATTTGAAATAAAACTAACACTTATTCCGGTTGGAATCGATGTACCAGTGCAACCTGGTGTGTCAAAAGCAAAGACATGGCATCTAACAGCTGAGCTATATATTGCATTTATCATTGAAGCGGCAAGCAAAATACAATTTATTCTACCATCACCAATATTAGCACCAGAATGGCCACCTAAACAACCACTAATAGTCAATGTATGCTCATAACCCTCTTGTGAAACTAGATTCTCATATTTACCTTTAAAATCACCTAAAAATCCGCCAGCAGCATTAAAGATAACATTACCAACTGGTCCAGAGTCAATATTAATTAGATAATCATAACCTTCATTATGATCTAAGACATTGACATCACCTTTATTTCTTCTTCTACCTAATACTTCTGAACCTGGTTGACCATTTTCTTCATTAGTGGTAAAAACACATCGAATTGGTCCATGCTTAAATTCATGTTGGTGTTTAGCTATAGCTAACATATATGCCATTCCACAAGAATCATCAGTACCAATATTTGTTAAATAGTCTTGGCCATGAATAACTTGTTTACCATCAATTGTTTCAACAACAGCTGGAGCACAAGGATGAGTTCATTTGTCTCATTGTGTTGCTTCACCTTGAGCAGCTCAAACCATATCCATATGTGCTTGTAAAACAATCTTTTTGTACTTTTCACACCCAACTGATGGTGCAAGGTCAAACCAAACATTGCCCACATCATCAGTTTGCACTGAATCAGCAACAGCATATAAACTTGCTGTATCCATTAAGTAGTTATTCATTTCTTTTAATGAATCAAGATGATCTTCATCATTTGAAACATGAGGAATATTAGCAATTTGCTTAATAAAGTCAATTGCACTTTCTCATATTACTTTACTAGTATCAATTTTTGTACAACTTGTTGTAAAAAAAGGAACAAAACTAGTTGGTAAAATTAAGGTTGACAATCACTTAAGTTTTTTCATACTTCAATTATAAAATAAAAAATTCTAACCATTGGTTAGAATTTCATATCTTATTTCTTAGTAATTGCTACGTCTTCAATAATTCTTTCTCTTAATAATGGTTTTTGTCAAATAAGAGTTGTTTTATTGAAGTAATCATACTTCTTGATTAATATATCATTAATGAATGGAATAAGTACCATTGCTGCAGCAATTGTTCAGAAGACAATGGCCTCTTGTCAGTTTGTCCATTCATGAGCATAGCCAAGAATGTTAACTAGTGGATTACCATCAATTGTTTGAACAAATAGTCCTCACCCATTAGGGTTTGGGTTTTCTGTTATTGGATGAAGGGCTGGATCAACTAAGTTTTGATATACTCCACTAAAGGCAAAGACAAAGAAGCAAGCCAAGAAGGCAATAACAGCTGTTACTGGAAAGATCTTGGTCTTTCTTACTTCAACCTTGTGGGTAAAGCGGTTAATAAATCCACCTAAAACAATAACACCATAGACTAGATATGTCATAACAATTAGAATATTGCTACTTGCATCTGGAATAGCATCACTATTTAAGATAACTGATGGAATACCAATTCCAATTCATCAAATTAGTACCATTAGTGTGAAGTAAACTGCACCAGCATATAATTTGCCAGGTTTTTTACTTGCTAATACTTTACCTTTGAATAATGTATCATCTTCACAAGCGTTTTGGAATGCACGCATACCACTAAAGACCATGGCATTTAATACACCAATAATACAAATGAAAATGAAGATTGAGATAATGATATTACCAATATAAGCTCATTGTTCGTTATCTTTAAAGACTAATGACATTAAATGGTAAACATTTCCAGTACCAGCACACATACAACCAATTGTAATTCCCATGTTTAAAACAGAAATAATAATGATTGCTAGAATAATTGATAATGGAACATTACGTTCAGGTTTATCCATATCTCTTGCAACGTTACCAATGACTAAATAACCTTCAAAAGCAAATAGAATAGCTGGAATTGTTGCAATCATTCCAATAATTGTAAATTCTCCTGTTGGGTTAAACGAGAATTCAGCATTACCTGATGTTCATTGACCTCATCATTGGCCCCCTCATAGACCAGGTGCACCGTTTTGACTAGCATTTAAGATACCAAAGGTAATACCAAGAACGCATACAGCAATTAAAGGAATGAACTTAATAATTCCTGTGGCATTACTAAATCTTGTCATTGCCTTTGATGACACATAGTTAAGAATAATAAATAAAGCAAATAAGACAGCACCAATAATAAAGATATATAGTGTTGTAAATTGGCCATAATCAATTACTCCTGGGTCACCAAAGACGTTTAATGCTGCTTCACCAGCAAAAAAGACAATGGCAAAGGTTAATACTGGGTAATAAATTTGGGTATACATTAATTTAGAGAATCGTCCAAATTTATGACCACAGAATCTTGATGCCCATCCACCAAGACCCTCACCTTTAAAGCGGGTTTTGCATGAAACTATTTCTCCAAATGATATGGCTGTACATAAAACCATAACAATTGAAATAACTCAGGCAAGAAGTACACCCATTCAGTTACCGTTATTTATTTTAAAAACAGAATAGTTTTTAAAGAAAATACCAATACCGACAACGGCACCAAAAATAACCATGATTGCACTAAACAATCCAATTTTACCGGCCGTTTTTTGTTTAACTTTAGGCATGTAAATTTCCTTTCATATATATAAAAAATAATTACATAAATATTATAAATCTAAACCAAGAAAAAATGATAATTAGAATAATTATCATTTAATTGGTGATTTTTGATGTTTTATAAGATATTTGTTAATCTTGGAAAAGGGTTTTGATCCTTTAAAACTTTTATAGTATCCTAATGGACTAGGATGTGAAGAACAAATAATTAAATGTTTTTTTGGATTAATTAATGGTTTTAGCTCTTGGGCATTATTGCCTCAAAGAACAAAAACAACATTTTTACACTTATCATTAATCAATTGAATGACAGCATTAGTAAATTGCTCTCATCCTTGGTTCTTGTGACTGTTAGGCTTTCCTTTATTAACAGTCAACACACGATTAAGCAATAAAACACCTTGGGCAGCTCAATCTTTTAATTCTGTATCTAAACGACTAATACCTAAATCTTGATTTAGTTCTTTGAAAATATTAATTAAAGATTTAGGGATTGTTACCCCTTGGTTAACAGCAAAAGCTAAACCGTTAGCATAACCAGGTGTATGATATGGATCTTGACCAACAATTACTACTTTTGTTTCTTCTACATCAAAGAAATGGAAACAAGCAAACAAGTTCTCAGGACTTGGGTAGATTTCATTTGTTTGCCCTTGTTTGTTAACAAATTTTATTAAAGCAAGAAAGTAATCTTTATTTACTTCCTGTTGAATAAATTCTCTTCATTTCATATTTTCATTATAAAAAGAAAAAGTATGCAAAGCATACTTTAAAGCGGTTCATCTGGAGTTAAGAAGTTGTTTGTGTTGATCTTGTTGTCATTGCCACCAAACATATAACCTAGGAATGTTAAGAGTTTTTGACTCTCTTCATCAAGTTTAGTTAAATCCGTTTCATAACCTTGTTTACCAGTTCGTCTTAATAGTTCTAATAATTTTGTTATTTCTTCATTAAC
>JAZLIV010000007.1:0-9943 GCA_045617545.1 Mycoplasmoidaceae bacterium
AAAGAAAGCATTACCATGCCCACCAATACCGCCTTTGGCAATAACAAATTCTTGCTTATCTTTTAAGATATCAACAATTAATTTACCAGTTTGCTTATTAAAAATTTGTGTTCCAACTGGAACTTTGATATATTTGTCTTGACCGTTTCTTCCGGCCATTTGTTTGGTTTGTCCATTTTGACCGTTGTCAGCAACAATCTTTTTTTGATAACGTAAATGGAATAAAGAATTGATGTTTTCATCTCCGATGATGATAACATCTCCACCTTTTCCTCCTTCACCACCAAATGGTCCACCTTCAGGGTAGTGAGCTTCTCTTCTTCAAGCGACAACTCCGTTGCCACCATTTCCGGCTTTTATAAGCAAATTACATTCATCAGAAAATTGCATACTACTCACCTTCCTTTATTTCAATAAAAGATTCATCTTGATCTTTGTGTTTTTTAAACACATCAAGATTTTCTTTTAATTGTTCTTTGGCTAAAGCATTTTCTTTATCTTGTGTTTTATAACCAAAATAAATATCTGCAGCATATGGTCGACTTGCAATATATTTATTTGTAAAATAATTAGCTAAGATAAACATGCCTACAGCAGCAAAGAAACCAATAACTATTCTTAAAATTCAATAAACTGTTACCATGTTCCCATGGAAATTAGTTTGGGGAATCAGTCCAGTAATGATAGTTATTAACATAAAGGATGCAAAGCCAACGCTAAAAGGAATAACATCAATTCCAGAAACTTTTGTGGCATTTAAAATAATAGGATAAGCAATTGACCAAATAAATAATGCAATTAGTGGAATCATGATTAAACCATTAAAGAAAGTTTTAAAAGAGTCAATAGAAACGCTTGAACCAACTGGTCATGACTGTAACTCTTTTAATAGTCCTTCTTGGCCACCAAAATGAAATTTAGCATATTCCCTAGCAAGTTCATTAATGCGATCAGCACTTAATGTCCCATGTCACACTGATGCACCTTTAACAATAAACCAATCATTACCTAGTAAATTAAATTCACCACATAATAGTCATACTATTAAAAAAGGAACAAATACCAAAACTAGCACAGACAAAAACGTTCACCACGATTTTGTCTTATGCGAAGCATGAACAAAGAATATTGATTGGCCTTTCATAGTTATATAAATTATATATATAATAATTGATATGGAAACAACAACTCAAAAACCATCTTATTGACAAAGAATGTTTAATAAAAAGATGCTAATACAAAAAGCAATTATTGCTGCTATTGCTTTAGCAATTGTCTTAGCTTTAAGCTTATCTTTTTACTTTTGATTACATACAAAACCTGAAGGTATGGAAATTGGAAAAAATGGGTTTTGATACATTAGTATTGTCTGAAATAATGGATTTGGTTTTAATGGTTTAGCTGGAAAAACCGGAACCATCTATGCTATTCAATCAGTAATGTTTGTTGTCTTACTTGCAATTTATTTATTTTTATGTCAAGACAAAGTAACTGCAAGTTTTGTTGCTTTAGCAATGTTTGGTGGATTATTCAACTTAATCCAACGAGCCGCTGAAAGCGGAGCTAATGTTGGTTGTGTTCTTGATTATTTTGCTTTTGGTTTCTGACCTAGCTTTGCTATCTTTAACTGACCAGATATGTTTGTCGTCATTGGTATTTTTGGCTTTGTTATTAGCTATATTGTTGTTACAATATTACAAGCTAAAAAAGACGAACGTGATGATTTAATTGCTAAACATAAAAAGGAACAAGAAAAGCAAGATGGACAACATTAGACTAGATAAATATTTAGTAGAAAAACTAAATTGTTCGCGAACAAAAGCAATTGATTTAATCAAAAAAGGTCTTGTCTTTGTTAACAAAAATCTTGTTGACAAACAAGGTTATTTGGTAAAACCAAATGATAAGATAACTGTTAAAAAAGAAGCTAAACAAGAAGCTAAATTAATTGGCATTAATTTAAAACCAAGTAAAAAGCCATTAGATATCGTTTATGAAGATGCATATCTATTAGTAATAAATAAACCTAGTGGTTTATTGGTTCATCCAACTACCTTTAATGAACAAGATACTGTCGCGAATCGTTTAATTGGATATTTAGGCAGATTTAGCCATGATAAGATTCGTCCTGGAATTGTTCATCGTTTAGATAAAAACACATCGGGACTACTAGTAGTCGCAAAGAGTTTAACGATCTTAAATGCTTTGCAAGCACAACTACTTGACAAAACCTTATTTCGTAGTTATGTGGCAATATGCCATGGTCATTTTACTAATCACCATTTAGTGATTAAAGCGCCAATCATGCGAGCAAAAGATGGTACAACTAAAATGATGGTATCTGATAGCTACAAAGCCAAACAAGCTATTACTAAAGTAAATCTTATTAAAAATCTAAAAAATGATTTAGCTTATGTTGAATGTATTCTAGAAACAGGAAGAACCCATCAAATTCGTGTTCATATGAATTACATTCATCATCCTATATATAATGATGAACTATATGGTCATGTTGATGCAAAACCAGAATATGGTCAATATCTACATGCGGCAAAGTTACACTTTATCCATCCAGTAACAAATAAAGAAATGACCTTTGAAGTAAAACCTGATAAGACATTCTTATCATTAGTTAATAAAAGATAAAAATGACAAAAAGTATTGCAATGCAAAAAGCAGCCAATTTAGCAGTGGAATGTATGAAATACATTGCTAACTTTTTAACATTAGGCGTCACTGAACTTTCTTTAAAAAGAAAAATTATAAAATGATTTAAAGATCATGGATGTAAACCAAGTTTTGATCCGATCGTTGCCTTTGGCAAAAATAGTGTTCAACCACATCACAAACCCAATCAAACTAAGTTAACTAAAAAAGATGTAGTAGTGATCGATATTGGTTGTGTCTATCATGGTTGATGTTCTGACATCACAAGAACTTTTTTACCAAAAAGACCAACTGCTTTACAAACCAAGATTTATAACATTGTTCTAAAAGCAAATCTAGCTGGTATAGCTAAAGCTAAACCAAAAATGAAAGCATGCCAGCTTGATAAAATCTGTCGTGATATTATTACCAAATCTGGTTATGGAAAATACTTTATTCATTCTACCGGTCATGGTATAGGTAAAAAAGTTCACGAATTACCTAAAGTAGGTAAGGATGATCAAACTATTTTAAAAAATGGTTTGTTCTTTACAATTGAACCAGGTATCTATTTACCAAATAAATTTGGTATTCGAATTGAAGATACAATCAGTCTTGTAAACAACAAAGCTAAAGTGCTTACTAAAAAGATGTGTAAATAAGAAATATTGTATATAATGTTTTTGGATGGATTTCAGATCTCTCTGAAACAAAAAAGAGACAGTGGTTGCTGTCTCTTTTTTCTTACCATCTACGATGGCGTCTTATTTCGCTATGTTACTTCCATTAAATAAATTAATAGAAATATAACAGTAACGCAGCTAAGTACTGGGATGAATCTCATAATCTCTCCTTTCTATGGGCAACAAAGTTGTCCGTAGAGGATAACAAACGTTACCCATTTTGGAGAGATAAAGAATCATCTTTCTTATTATACAAGATAATATAAAAATTTATTTATAAATTTTTATATTAGTATATAATTGTAATATGAAAAAGAATTGTACATTATTTATTGATACGACTAATAACTATTGTTACCTAGCAGTTTTTTGCAATAACAAAATCTTAAAGGAAGCAAAGCTTCCAGTGAACAAAAACGTCACGGACATTATTGTCCCTAATATTAATACTATATTAATAGAAGCAAAGGTCAAATTTAGCCAAATTACACATATGTGTGTAAACATTGGACCAGGAAGTTTTACTGGTGATAAAGTGGGAATTATTATTGCCAAAGCATGGAAACTTTTTGCTAGCAAAATCCAAATCTTAACAATTAATAGTTTGTTATTACAAACAACCAAAGCTAAACCTAGTTGTATTAGCGTGATTGATGCAAAAAGCAACAAACTCTATTTAGCAGTTTATAAAAATGGAAAAGAAATTGTTAAGCCTAAATTAATTAATGCAAGCGCATTAAGCACATATAAAAATAAGTATAAATTACCTGTTGTTTCAAATCAAACTGATCACATGTACAAAAACTTTTCTATCCATGCCAAAAGTTGCAAGAAAATTCAAGATATAAAATATCTTGAGCCACTTTATCTAAAAAATCCTGTGTAATAATATATATAATTTACAAATAAAAATTATGAATTTAATTAAATATTTAAAAGACCGTGGCATCATTAACAATGTTACTGATGAGAAAAAATTACAACAAGCTATTGATTCCAAGCTTGGTGTTTATATCGGTTTTGATCCTAGTTTTAAATCTTTACATTTAGGTAACTATATCATGATTCACTTATTAAATACCTTTGCTAAAGCAGGAGTTCCTGCTTATGCAGTATTGGGTGGAGCAACCGGAAGAATTGGTGATCCTTCTGGTAAGAAAGTTGAAAGATCATTACTTGATCTTAAACAACTAGATGAAAACATTTTATCCGTTAGCAAACAACTGAAAAAGTTAGCTAACGTTAAAGAAGTTATTAATAACTTCGATATTTATCGTGACATGAGTTTATTTGATTTCTTGCGTGTAGCAGGAAAATTAATGAATGTCAACTATCTTTTAGAAAAAGATATTAACAAAAGAAGATTAGATACAGGTATTAGTTTTGCTGAATTTAGTTATAACTTAATTCAAGGTTATGACTTCTTATGACTTTATGATAATAAAAATATTGCCATCCAATGTGGTGGTTCTGATCAATGAGGCAACATTACTACTGGTCTAGAAATGATTCGTAAAATTCATGGTGAAGATGCTAAAGCTGTTGGCTTAACAATTAACTTGTTAACCAAAGCTGATGGTAGCAAATTTGGTAAATCAGAAAAAGGTGCAATCTATTTAGATCCAACCATTACTAGTCCATATGAAATGTATCAATTCATTTTAAACCAAGCTGATGAGGATCTAAACAAAATGTTTAATTTCTTTTCTGATTTATCAACTGATGAAATCAAAACGCTTTTAAATAAACATAATGAAAACAAAGCAGCTAGATTGGGCCAAAAAACCTTAGCCAAAGAAATTATTACAAAGATTCATAGTAAAGAAGCTTATGATCAATGTCTAAAGATATCTGAAGCTTTATTTTATGGTAAATTCGAAACTCTATCTTTAAAAGAACTTGACATCTGTGCTAAACAATTTAATGTTTATAAAATTAACCAAGAGATGAGTCTAGTTGATTTTCTTATTGAAAATAAGATTGTTGGTTCTAAACGTATTTTCCGCGAACTAATGCAAGCTAAAACATTAAGTGTTAACAACAAAGTTGTTGATAAAGAAGATTTTAAACTAACTAAGAATCATACTTATTTTGATAAATATACAATTATCAAGAAAGGCAAAAAGAACTATTTCATGTTAACATGAAAATAATCTAGAATATGGCTAATATCTTTAAATCCATGCTTTCTGGAATTATTGCCAGAAACATGAAGAAAAAGCTAACGAACTGAACCATCACGGAAGAAGACGTGACGGAAGTTTTAAAGCAAATTAGAATTGCTTTATTAGATGCTGATGTTAACTTATTAGTCGTTAAAAACTTTATTAAGGCTGTCAGAGAAAAAGCTGTCGGTTATGTCATGGAAAAAGGACAAGAACCTGATAAGGTTTTGTTAAACATTGTTAAAGAAGAATTAGTTTCCATTCTTGGTAAAAACCAAAAAGACTTAGTTATTGACCAAAGACAAACAAGAATCATGCTTGTTGGTCTAAATGGTGCTGGTAAGACTACAACTATTGCCAAGGTTGCCAACTGGCTTAAAACAAAGAAAGAATTGAAACCAATGCTTGTTGCATTAGACGTTTATCGTCCAGCTGCAATTGAACAACTAGATCAACTTGCTAAAAAGATTGATGTTGTTTGTTATAAAGAACAAGGTAAAGATGTTTCTGCTATTGCTCAACATGCTTTGCATGAAGCAGATAAAAACGGTAGCAATGTAATCTTATTTGATACGGCTGGTCGATTACAAACTAATGTCGAACTAATGCAAGAATTAAAAGACATTAAGAAAGTTGTTAAACCACAAGAAATCATTCTTGTTGTTGATGCAATGGCTGGTCAAGACATTATTAATGTCGCTAAGGAATTTCATCAAACTTTAGACCTTACTGGTTTAATTATTACTAAGTTAGATTCAGAAGCACGTGCTGGTGCAGTTTTATCAATTACTAACTTATTAAACATTCCTGTAAAGTTTACCGGAACTGGTGAAGCAATTGGTTCATTAGATATTTTCTATCCAGAACGAATGGCTGATCAAATTCTTGGCTTAGGTGACATTATGTCACTTGCTGAAAAAGCAGCCGACCGAATTGATGAAGATTCAGCAAAGAAATCATTTACAAGAATGCTTTCAGGAAAATTCGATCTTGAAGATTTAATGAAACAAATGGAACAAATTGGTAAGCTTGGATCTTTAGGTGGTATCATGAAAATGTTGCCAGGTAATCTTGCAAACAAGATTAGTGAAAACCAAATTAATGATGCAGAGCAAAGATTAGTAGCTTGAAAAATTCTTATGTCTTCAATGACAAAGAAAGAACGTCGTAATCCTGCTTTGTTTAAAAAACAACCTAATCGAAAGGTTAGAGTTATTAAAGGATCAGGCCGTAAACCAGATGAATTAAATAAAATGCTTTCGCAATGAGAAAAAGCAAAAGTTCGTATGGATGAGATTGGTAAGAAAATTAAATCAGGAAAAAATCCATTAATGGATTTAATGAAAAATGGGGGAATGCGTTAGTGGACTTTACTAAATATTTACCTAAATATTTAATCGTGAAAAATGTTTTTAATTTTGAAAATTCGACTACGCATCGTTTTTTTATTTCTAAAGCTGAAGACTTAAACATGAAATTTTTTGTCCATGATAAAATTCAATCATGACATCCATTAATTGTTCGGGATGGAAATAATTTCTATTATTTCAAAGGCTTAAAAAAGCAAGATTTTATCATTGCCACATTTTGTTTAAACAATGAAAACTTCAGTCAAACATACAACAATCAAATCTTAGAAAACTACTTTAATAAAAATTCGTTTGAAATATAAAAAAAATATAGGCGCTGCCTATATTTTTAAATGGTGCGGTGTGAGAGGCTCGAACTCCCGACCCTATGCTTGTAAGGCATATGCTCTCCCGGCTGAGCTAACACCGCAATATTGGTGACCTGTACGGGATTCAAACCCATGAATGCACGCGTGAAAGGCGTGTGTGTTAAGTCACTTCACCAACAGGCCATAATATGGCGGCCACCACAGGGTTCGAACCTGCGACCAACCGGTTAACAGCCGGTTGCTCTACCACTGAGCTAGGTGGCCATAGTATATTTAATAATACCATAAGATTATATATATTATTCATTTATTTTATGTAAAATATACAATATGAAACAGTTAGTCTTAAATGTTATAAAACAAGCCGCAAATAAACATAAAATTAATGTTAATTTTACTGAAGAAAATTATGATATTGATTTTCGGAAATTAGGCTTTGATTCCATCAATGTTTTGGAGATTTTATTGGAAATTGAAAAACAAACAAGTTTGAAATTGGATGATGCAGATCTATTAAAAATTAAAACCGTTAATCAATTAGTTGCTGCATTTGAAGCAAAGAAAAAATAAGGGGTAACCCTTATTTTTTATTCTTTTAAATTATTTAATTTCACAAGATTATCAATCCGATCAGTAATTTTTTTAATTTCTTGTTTTAGTTCTTTTCTAAACTCTTGCATAAGTTCTTGTTTAAACTCTTGTTTAAAGTTTTCCATGTAAGTCAGGAATCACTTTGGTGGTTGTTCCTCATCAAAGGGGCCAGATACAGACACTTTATGCGTCTGTTTGAATTTTGCTGATGCTTTTTCAATATCTGAAATTAACATACTTTTCTTATTCATATTATATGTAACTCCTAACTTTTTATTTTGTTAATTATGTTTAAACCAGCTGATAAAATTCTTCTCCCGTGTGAAGTTTTTACAATATATTTATTTTTAAATAAATATGGTTCAATTTTTTCTTCAATAAATTGAATCTCAAAATCTGTCATTTGACTAATGGTTTTTATGCCTAAAGTGTTACCAGTATGCATGAAACATGACAAATATTTAATGTCATTATTATTTAAACCATTTTCATAAATTCCAATTTGTTTAAAAATCTGTTTAATGGTAACATTAGGATTAACAATTTTAAAATCTATAACTCTTGATAAAATAGTTAAAGCATTTCTTGGTATACCTTTAGAGTTATTAGCAATAGCTAATATTTCATGTTCTTCTAAAAGTGTTTTTGTTTTTTTAATAACATTAGAAATTATTGTTTTAATTTCATCTAAACTATAATCATCGAAATAAAAATGAATTCCAAATCTTTCTTCTAAAGGTTTTGGAATTTTAGCTAATGATGTTGTTGCTCCGATCAAAGTAAACTTTGGTACTTTAATTCTTGTTGTTTTTGAATTAAAATCTTTGCCTATAGTGATATCCATGGAAAAATCTTCCATTAAAGAATAAAGTAATTCAAAGCATGCTTTATTAATTCCATGGATTTCATCAATGAAGATAACATCGTTATCTTTAATAGTTAATGCAAAATTATAAACATCAAGGTTCTTTTGAATTGTCGAACCTTGAATGATTTTAATTCCTGCTTTCTGTTCATGAGCAATAATAAAAGCTAGTGATGTTTTACCAGTCCCTGGTAATCCATAAAATAAACAATGATCTAATGGTTCATTATTTACCGCACTTGCTTTTAAATATGTTCTAATGTTTTGTTTAAGGGTTTGTTTACCAACAAACTCACTTAAATTTTTAGGCCTTAGGGACTGAAGCTTCATTTTTAACTGAAATTAATTTTATAGCCATAGCTACAACATCAGATGTTTCCATTGTGTTTTCAATAGCGTTTGATTCACAAAGTCTATTAATAGCAAAATTAATATCCTCTTGGTTGTAACCTAATGTTTTTAAAACATTAATAACATCAGCAATGTTATCATAATTCTCAGCTTTATTTTTGACATAAAAGTCAGCTAAATATTCAACTAATAAATAAGCATACTTTTTGCTAATACCAGGTAATTGTTCTAAAGCTTGGGCATCTTTATTTGATATTAATTGTTTTAAAACATTAATATCATTTTGTAAAAAGTTACAAGCAGATTTAGGGCCAATTCCACTAATATTTAAACAATTCATAAAAAATTCTTTCTCTTCCCAATTTTTAAAACCATAAAAATCTTCCCTTAAAGAATTTTTGTTTGATAAGTACGTGTACTTATAAACATAAAGTCTAATGGTTTCACCTCTTGCAAAAACTTCAGTTTTTGGCACAAAGATAAAATAACCAACATAGTTATTTTCTATAACTATTGATTTTCGATAAACAGATACAATCTTTCCTACAATATATGAATACATAATTTCTCTCCACTAATAGATTGACCAAAATTTTAGAAAAATATAGAAAAAATTAATCGGTACTGCGTAAGTGCCGATTAAATGTGGTGTCTTGACTTAAATTATTTTTTGCCAAATAGGCAATATTCTTGCTTATTCTTAATGATTTTTAAAGCTTTGACTTTTACTAGCTTTGTATGAAGATTGGTTGATGAGTTAAAGTAAACTTTAACAAATTCTGAACTATAACCATGCATAAGTGGTGGTTTTGATTTTACAACAACTACATCTAGTGTTTTATTTAATAATGATTTTAAATATTGTTTTTGACATTCGTTTTTAATTTTTACAACTTTGTTGTATCGTTTGCGAGCTATTAATGGATTAATATCTTGATGATAAATCTTATCTGCAGCCGTACCT
>JAZLIV010000008.1:0-22511 GCA_045617545.1 Mycoplasmoidaceae bacterium
ACTAAAGGAAGTTAAGTAATGCCACGCAAACATTTGGTTGCTAGTCAAACCAATAAAAAGCAACAAATGCAAGCCAAAATTTGATTAAAGCTTGCAAAAGAAATTAAAGCAGCTGCCAAAGTTGGAGGAACAAATATCGAAGCCAATCCAAGACTAAAAGCTGCTGTTGATAAAGCTTTAGCCAATAATTTATCAAGAGAATCGATTGAAAAGAATATTTCTGGCGCCGCAAAAGATCCGGCTAATATGACATCAGTGGTTTATGAATGTTACGGGCCTAACGGAACGCAATTTATTATCAATGCTTTAACTGATAATACAAATCGAACAGCAAGTAACTTAAGAGGTTACTTAGGGAAGATTAATGGACAAATTGCTAGACCCAATTCTGTAAAAATTTTCTTTAACAATTATGCAGAATTTATTTTGTTAAAAAATAGTAATACTAATGACGACAAAATATTAGAATCATTATTGGCTTTTAATGTCATAGACATTAAACAACATGAAGATAATTATGAAGTCTTGGTTGATCCTAATCAATTTTATGAAGCAAAGAAAGCTTTAGTTGATGCTGGCTTTTCAATTCATTCAGGTGAAGTTAAATTGGTGGCACAAGATAAGAAAGATATCACTGATGAAAAGCTTTTAGAAAAACTAGAGCGTTTTCTAGATTCGTGTGAAGATGACGATGACATTCAATCAGTAGTTCACAATTTACTATAGATAAAGGCGTCAACGCCTTTATTTTTTAATAATTATTATCTTTTTTATTCATAAAATATTTTATCTATATAATAGATATTCATAATAAATAAATATGAGTTTTACGTATTTCAAATTTTTATTTATTAATACAGTCAAGAAAAAATCCATTTGGATTACTTGAGTTCTTTTTCTTTTTACATGTACGTCTTTTTTAATTATTCTACCTATCTTTGCTGAGATGAATACTTTACAAGTTTGAGCTAATACAACTATGGCTGTATGTCAAACATTTATGGGAATGGTGGCCGGATTATATACAGCTGTGCTAGCCATTAATATCTTTAAAGATACTAACGAAGAGGGAACAGAACTGATAGTCATCTCTAAACCCATATCAAGATTTAAGTTGGTTATGAGCAAATTTATTTTGTTTGGTTGTTATTGCTTAATGATAAACCTAACAGCGGTTGCTATTAGTGCATTTACTTATTTCTTGCCAAAAACAGAAAAAGAGTTTTATGTTGGACTGTTAGTTTCGATGTTTATTGGCAACCTAATAACATTTGGTGTGTTTGGTTCGATTTCAATATTATTAACAGTTAAATTTGCAAAAGTTGGAATTATCGTTACTAACATTCTAATTTCATTAGTGTTCTTAATTTTCCAAGCTTTAACGCTTTTTGTTTTCCCAACACCATTAAAAGAATTAGATAACCAATACATGTCTACTTCAACTTACATTATTCACGAACGAGATACCAAAACTGGTGAATATAAAGAAGATGAAGTTGTTCAATTTAACCCATCTGTAGCCGAACACCAAGACCAACACCCATGTCAAGCAACCAACTGACGTGAAATGGTTGATTATTGAGAAAATGGTGTTTTGTCAAAAGACCCAACACCTGTATTAAATGTAACTGACCTTGCCAGTCAATTAGCTTTAACATATATGTCATATAACACTGATGCTTTCGCACAAAGACAATCAAATAGAATGTTTGCATGATCGAGATTTTACAATTATGATTTAACTTCTCCAGCCAGCCCAGAAATAATTGATGATACTATCGAAGATAGAAAAGAATTAAATTGAATTTATTCTGATTGGGATCAATATGACTTTGAAATTCCTGGACCAACACCATTGCACCCAACATTATTTCTTGTTTCAAATATTGGATTTGATGGTATCCCACCATTGACAGGAACAAGACTAAGAGGATATACAAACACAATACCAGTTGGTTCGGTTCGTTCAAAAGACCAACTATTTTCTAATGAAGTATATTTTGAAAAAGAGCAATGAGAAAAATATGCTATACCATTTGATTTAATGTATGACATAGTTTATGATTGATTGAACTATGATACATTTTATCAACCACACACTTCTCACGAAATAAGCCCTGATGACTATCCTAGTGCATTTATGCTAGATAGTAGAGCTTTAACGCATTATTATGAAGTAGTATGATCATGCTTGATGGGTAAACTTGATGATATTCATTGTGAAGACCAACAAAAAGTAGAACAAATGAAACAATATGGTCCAACATATTTTGATATTCATAGCGTATACGATTTAAATGAAAGATTTATTCAATTTAAAAACTTTGCTTATTGACAAGCTCTTGAAGAGCAACAAAAAGCAATAAATGGTGATTATGTTGGAACAGAAGAAGCTGAAGGGCGATGAGTCGTTTACAATGATCCTGAGTGAATAAGACCTTACCACGTTGTTCCATATGAAGATTTATGTGACATTGGTGGTTTTGATGTAACAACAACAGGGCCATATTTAATGATTGACAGATATGATGAGGAAGATGCGGGTTTATTAGTTAATCATTCACAAGCTCCTGCTTTTGACTATATGTGGAAAGCATGAGGTTATGCCTTGGAACAAGCTACATCAGATGCTGAACGAATAAGAATTGGCAAAAACTGCTCATTTGCTCATTTTAAAAAGGCATTACGAGTATTTAAAACAACTGTTTCAACCGATGAGGATTATCTATTTAATAGTCTAACTAAACCTGAACGACAATGAAAATATAGTGGCCGTGCATTTTCTGTAGAGTCAACATGATATCCAAATGTTAATGGTATATTAAAGGAATTACTAGAACTAGAAGGAAATATACCAGTTGGACAAAATCAACAATTCTTCTTTTACAATACAACACCTAAATTAAAATACTGAGTATTTGGTGTAATATGAGGAACAATATCTGTAACATTATTCGCCAGTGGTGTAATTGTATACAACAAGTATGACGTAAAATAGAGGTAATATTATGACGAATCAAGCAAATAAATTAATTAAACAAAATCGTAAAAACCTTTGATCGTATGTAAAGACGTTCAAAGTTTTATCAATCAACAAACAAAATACAAAATCTGGTATTAGTCATTTTAATAAGATGAATCCAAAACCTATCTTATTTGTTGAAAACCTTTATAAACGTTACCCAAGAAAGAAATCACCAGCAATTAATAATATTTCTTTAAATGTATATCCAGGGCAATTCCACGCATTCATTGGAGCTAATGGTGCTGGTAAGACAACAGCAATTAAATCCATCATTGCTGCTTATGCGCGTTGATCTGGTACAGTTTTAATTAATGGAAAGAAAAATACATCTGTTGAAGCAAAACGATTTTTAGGATATATTCCAGAAAATGCTCGTTTCCCTCAAAGAATGAGTTGTTATTCATACTTAGTATGAATGGCTAAGCTTTCTGGTTTATCTGGATATGAAGCAAGAAGATTTGCTAAAACAAGATTAACTAGTTTAAACATGTGACAACTAAGAGGAAAATCTCCTAACACTTTTTCATCAGGACAAAAGAAAAAAGTATTATTAGCTCAAGCTTTAATTAATAACCCTACTGTTCTTGTCATGGATGAACCTGCAGCTAACCTTGACCCGAAAGCAAGATTAGAATTATTTGAAACATTAGGTAAACTAACACAAGAAGGAAAAGCTATTTTCATTTCTAGTCACGTTCTTGCTGAACTAGATAAGTACGCAAATGCTGCAACTATCCTTGATGGCGGTAAAATTGTGTTTACTGGTACAACTAAACAGTTGTATGAGAAATATGCTGATAGAAAACTAAGTGTTCAAGTTTCTGACAACAAAAAATTAAAAGCATTTTTAAAACGTAGAAATATTGATTATGACTTTGATGATATTAATAGTAAATTTATTATTAATTTCCAAAACAGACGTCAAGAGATGGATTTCTTGAAGTTAGTACAAAGACACAATATCCAACTTGTATCATTTAACGAAATTGGAAATAAATTAGATGATATCTATAAGAAACTAATTAAATTTGGATCTGTCGATACAATGGTGAAATAATATGTTAAAAAATAAACAAAGTAGAAAGGCTAAAAATCCATGACTTGCATATGCAGGTTATTTATTCCAATCGTTCCTTAAGCGACCGTTTGGATATATTGTTGCCATTCTATATGTTGTTTATTTAGCTGTTATTTTATTAATTGTTCCTTCTGTTTTACATTTTGAACCATTGTTCATTTGAAATGTTGGCGGATTTAATATGCCAATCTTCAACTTGTACTTTATTGCCGCAATGGCAGCAAGTATAGCTGTTGCAGTGTTCCGGACTAGCAGAGATGATGGAATGGAATTAAATCTAGCAGCTAAACCTTTAACTAAAGGAACACTAGTAGGAATTAAGACTATTGTATATTTATTAATAATGTTAATAGTTTCACTATTATCAGTTGTTATTGTAGCCTTAATTAAGCCAATATTTGGTCAGTATGATGAATTAACAAACATAACTGGAATTCAACAATCTAAATATATTAGTTTGTTGCTGTCTGTCTTTGTTGGTAATACAGTTAATATGTTATTATTTGGTGGAATAGCTGTATTCATTTCAATGGTTGGTGGACAAGTAATTATCATGATTGGAACTATTGGAATCGTGTTCTTAATGTGTTTAATGAACTTTATTTTTCCACAAGTTATAAAATCAGCTACAGATGTTTTATCTGATAAGTATGATACGGAAATATTGAGTTATAGTTGTAACACATTAGGACAGGTTGTTGACCCTACATTAAATTCAGATCAAAAGAATTTTGCAACAATTCAATGTGTTACAGATGACGACGGTATTGAAGACCAACATTATGATACATATGAATATTGAACTAAGGCATCACAAGAATCTGGAAGACAAGCTGTCAATTACATTGACCTAGGCAAACAATTATCATCTTTATATAGTTCATTTGGTCTTGATGATTCTAAATTAAAAGAAGCAAGCAAACTAGTTATAGGAACAAATGCTGCTTACAATTATAAAATTGATCCAAATACGCATATTACTGATGCAACAAACCTTGAAATGTTAAATTATCCAATTAGTTATTATGGAATGGTTGAGTCACAAGGAAAGAAGTATCCAGCCGAAATAATTGTTGGTGGAGATATGTCTCTTTCTACAAATAACTGATATGCAAGAGCAGCTTTTTTCCAAGTCGATTTTAATTCGGTGATCTATATCTCAAATCACCCAACCGGAATAACTATTAGTGATGAAATGCGTTCTACATATGGAAAAGCGTGGTTTAAATTGAAAGAACTTTATTTAACTAATGAAGAATGAGAGCAATCCTGAAATTTATTTAGCCAAGCTAGCCAATGATACGTGTATGAATATAAGAAATCGGGAGATGCATCTTTTGTTGAATTTTCACATAAGGCCATTTCTGAAGACGATAGTGGGGTTTTCTTTACTGGTAACTATGATGATTTAACCCATCCCGAAAAAGCAAAGATTTGCGCCAAGATATTACTATCTTGATCATATTTATCAAGTTTAGATCAAATTGAGGAAATTCAAGACTGGTATGACATTCATCAAGAATCGGTAACATTTCCATTTTCAACCAAAGTGATTCAAGATTGGCATGCGGAAAGAGCGGCTTCTGGAAAAGAATATGAAGCAATGCATCATTTTAACTTAGATGTTTTTAACAGAGCAATTTGAATTGAATCCCTTGATCCAGAAAAAACAGATGATGGAATGTATTGTAAGTTAGTTACATCGCAGATGTCTTATGCTGAGACATTTAGTAACTTATATGAATATCATGTAACAAGTTTCTATAACTTAGCAACAATCATTGCTGTTTGATCAATAGTTTCTGGTATGTTGTTTGCCGGCTCAGTAATTGTATATAAGAGAACAGATTTTAAATAGTATGACAGATAAAATTAAGTTTAAATTAAAATCTGCTCCGAAAAAACCAGGATGTTATTTGTGGAAAGATGCAGATGGAGAAATTATTTACGTTGGTAAAGCCATCAACCTTTTTAATCGTGTTAATCAATACTTTAATCGTTTACACGATTACAAAACAAGTCAATTAGTTTCTAACATTACTGATGTTGAATTTTTTGTTGTTAAAAATGAAAATGAAGCACTAATCTTGGAAAATAACTTAATTAAAAAATATCGACCAAAATACAACATTATGTTAAAGGATTCATCAGGTTATCCTTACATTGTTGTAACAAATGAGAAACATCCAAGAATTAAATACACTCACACAACTTCAAGATATAAAGGTACATATTATGGACCATTTGCGAGCAAGAATTTTTTCAAAAAAGAACTATTTACATTATTAGGAGCAATGTTCCCGTTGCGAAAATGTGATCAATTACCTAAACATAAATGTTTATATTATGATATTGGTCAATGCTTAGGCCCTTGTATTAATAAGGTCAGTGAGCAAACATATGTAACAATTAAAAACAATATCAAACAATTCTTTAGTGGCAATACTACTGCGGTTGAAAGACAGCTAAAAAATCATGAAACGCAATTAGCAGCGCAATTAAAGTTTGAGGAAGCAGACTATTATAAACGCTTAAGATTAGCATTAGATGAAATTAAAGAAAATCAAACTGTTCAATTTAATGCAAAAGAAAATATTGATTTTTTAGGTTATGCAACTAAGGAAAACTTAATTTCTTTAATTTTATTCAGCTATGTCAATGGAAAACTAGTTGCCAAAATTCAAGAAATACATGAATATTATGATGATGTCAATACTGTCATTTCTTCATGGCTATATCAATATTATTCAAAAAGTAAAAACAAGCCACACCAATTATTTGTCTCTTTACCGACAAAAGAATTTAAGATATTAAACAAAGTCTTAGGATTTGAAATTTCTAAACCTTATAAAGGAAAGAAATATGAAATTTTAATGACAGCAATAGATAATGCCATTGAATATTTAAAAACAAACTACTTAGTATATCAACATGCTAAAAAAGCAAAATTATCTGCTATCTATCAATTAGCTGATATGATTCACGCTAAAAAAATCAAAACCATGATTGCATTTGATATTTCCAATTTATTTAGTGCCAACAAAGTTGCTGGAATGATTTATTTAAATAATGGAGATTTTGTTAAGTCAAAATATCGAAGATATTTAATTGATGATGAATCTTTAACATCTGATTATGAGTGCATGAAATATATTCTGAATAAATTCATTAATCATCACAAAGACGAATTACCAGATCTAATTATTATGGATGGTGGTAAGATTCAAGTTAATGCAGCACTAGAAATGTTTGCAATAAACAACATCAAACCACCTTATATCATTGGTTTAGTTAAAAACAATAACCACCAAACAAATGGTATTGTATATCAAAACAAGACAATAAAACTGGATCGTGATTCCAATCTTTATAATTTCCTTGCTAATATTCAAAATGAAGTTCATAATACAGCAATCTCTTTCCATAGAAAGAAACATGAGAAATCATTATTTGATACTTCCATTTTAGAAAAGATTGAAGGATTATCTAAAGCAAAAATGGATTTACTATTAGAAAAATATCGAACAACCAACAACATTAAAAAAGCAACATTATCTGAACTATCACAAATTGTTGATATTAACATTGCAAGGGCACTAAAGAAAGCACTATAGTGCTTTATAATTATTAACATGAACAAGAAAAATATTCGTAATTTCTGTATTATTGCACATATCGATCATGGTAAATCAACTTTATCAGATCGTATTATTGAATGTGCAAGTAATAACAAAATTCATAATATGCAAGACCAAGTGCTTGATAGTATGGATCTTGAACGAGAAAGAGGAATTACTATTAAGTTGAATGCCATTCAACTTAAATATCATTCAAAAAAACATAATGAAGATTATATTTTTCACTTAATTGATACTCCTGGACATGTTGACTTCACTTATGAGGTGTCTAGATCGTTGGCTGCTTGTGAAGGAGCAATTTTAGTTGTAGATGCCACTCAAGGAGTACAAGCACAAACAATTTCTAATTTATATTTAGCAATTGATAATAATTTAACAATTGTTCCAGTAATCAACAAAATTGATTTACCTTCTGCTGATATAGAAAAATGTCGTAAACAAATTAAAGATGTTTTAGGATTGGATGCATCTGATGCTCCATGCGTGTCAGCTAAAACAGGAGAAAATATTACTTCTATTATTGAAGCAGTTATAGATAAGATACCAGCGCCAGTAGAAGATGACAAAAACAAACCATTGCAAGCACTAATTTTTGATAGTTATTATGACTCATACCTTGGTGCGGTATGTTATGTCAGAATAAAAAATGGTGTTATAAAAGTTGGTGACAAGATTAAAATGATGGCTTCTGGGGCTGAATTCACTGTTACATCACTTGGTGTTAAAACACCAATTGTTGAAGAAAAGAAAGAATTAGAAGCTGGAGAAGTAGGTTGAGTCGCAGCAAGTATTAAAACAATTAAAGATATTGCTGTTGGTGATACTATTACTCTAGCGAATAATTCAGCACAAGAACCACTTCCTGGTTATCAAAAAGTATTACCGATGGTATATTGCGGCTTTTATCCAATAGACAACTCTAAGTATGAAGAATTAAAAGTAGCAATTGAGAAAATTAGTTTATCAGATGCTGCATTAGTTTATGAATATGAAACATCACAATCTTTAGGTTTTGGTATACGATGCGGATTTTTAGGTTTATTACATATGGATATTATTCAAGAACGAATAAGTCGTGAATATAAGATTGATTTAATTGTTACATCACCATCAGTTAAATTTTTAATTGATTTAACCAATAAAGAAACTATTGAAGTAGATAACCCAGCAAAGTTTCCTGAAAGAACACGGATTGATCAAATTAGAGAACCATATGTGAAAGTATCAATCTTTACACCAGATGAATACATTGGTGATTTAATGAAGTTATGTCAAAATGCTCGTGGGAAGTATGTTGATCTTGCCACAATTGATAACAATCGTAAATGTATCATTTATGAAATTCCATTAATAGAAGTTATTTATAACTTCTTTGATCGATTAAAATCTGTAAGTCGTGGATATGCGACAATGGAATATGAACTAATTGGATATCAACCATCTGATTTAGTTAAAGTCGATATTCTTTTAAACGGTAAAAAGACCGATGCTTTAAGCTTTATTTGTCACCGTTCACAAGCTTATCACAAAGCGCAAAGGATTTGTGTTAAATTAAAAGAAAATATTCCTCGACAACAATTTGAAGTTCCAATTCAAGCAGCAATTGGCAGTAAGATAATTGCTAGAGAAAACATTAGAGCAATGTATAAAAACGTTTTAGCTAAATGTTATGGTGGTGACGTATCAAGAAAAAAGAAACTACTAGAACAACAAAAAGAAGGAAAGAAGAAACTAAAAGCAATTGGAAACGTTGAAGTTCCACAGGATGTCTTTATTAAAATTCTTAATGAGGACGATTAAAAAAGAGGGCTTTGCCTTCTTTTTTAACTATCTTATTATTTTATTTAACATATAATAATTAACACATAATTAAATACTAAATATTTAATTTATGAACTAATATAAAGAGGCAAATCATATGGATAAAGTTAATTTTAAGGAATGAGAAGGATTTAAACCTGGTAAGTGAATGGAAGGCGTTGATGTTAGAGATTTCATCCAACAAAACTATACGCCTTATGATGGAAATGAAAGTTTTTTAGTTGGTCCAACTGAAGCAACGAAAAACTTATGAAGCTCTATCCTAGACCTTAACCGACAAGAACAAAGAAATGGCGGAGTTTTAGGAGTAGATCCACGTCCGAGCTTTATTAATGCCTATGGTGCTGGTTATATTAACCGTAATCTTGAACAAATTGTTGGTTTGCAAACAGAACGACCACTAATTCGTGCCTTTATGCCTCGTGGTGGAGTTAAGATGGCAATCCAAGCATCGGAACAATATGGTTTTAAAGTTGATCCAGTTGCAGCTGATATTTATAAAAACCATGTTGTGACTCACAATCAAGCCGTTTTTGATTGTTACACTAAAGAAATATTAGACGCAAGACATTGTCATGTATTAACTGGTTTACCTGACACTTATGCTCGTGGTCGAGTTATTGGTGATTATCGTCGTATTGCACTATATGGTGTTGATTATTTAATTCAAGAACGAATTGAACAACAAGCTAAATTAGATGGTGAAATGGATGATGATAAGATTCAATTACGATATGAAATTTCCCAACAAGTTAAAGCTTTGAAACAATTAAAAGAAATGGCATCAACCTATGGTTATGATATTGGTAAGCCTGCAGCAACAGCTAAAGAAGCCATTCAATGAACTTATTTTGGTTATTTAGGTGCTGTTAAAGACCAAAATGGTGCAGCAATGTCCATTGGTCGTAACACCACTTTCTTTGATATTTACATTGAAAGAGACATGCAAAAAGGTAAGTTAACTGAGCAACAAGCGCAAGAAATGATTGACCACTATGTAATGAAACTTAGAATCATTAAATTTGCTCGTATTGCAAGTTACAATGAGATCTTTGGAGGTGATCCAGTTTGAGCGACTGAAACAATTGGCGGAATAGGAAAAGATGGTAGAAGTTTAGTAACAAAATCATCTTATCGTGTTCTTCACACGCTTAGAAATATGGGTCCAGCCCCTGAGCCAAATTTGACAGTTTTATGATCGAAAAAATTACCTGCAAATTTTAAAAAATTCTGCTCAAGATATTCTATCTTGTATTCATCAATTCAATACGAATCTGACGAATTAATGCGACCTATTCATGGTGACGATTATGCTATTGCTTGTTGTGTATCACCAATGGCTGTTGGAAAAGAAACACAACAATTTGGAGCAAGAGCTAACTTAGCAAAAGCTTTACTTTATGCGATTAATAATGGTCGTGATGAATTACATCAAACTTACAAAATGGGACCAGAATTAGGCGAATTAAATCACGACAATCCTCTAGATTTTGATCAAGTTTGAGAACGTTATAAAAAAGTAATGGATTGACTAGCAGGTTTATATGTTAATGCTTTAAACATCATCCACTATAACCATGATCGCTGATACTATGAAGCATTAGAATTTGCTTTACATGATGTTAATGTTAAGCGATTCTTTGCTACAGGAATTGCTGGATTATCAGTTGTTGCTGATAGTCTTTCAGCAATTAAATATGCTAAAGTAACACCAATATGACACAATGACATTGCTATTGATTTCAAAATTGAAGGTGATTATCCTAAATACGGAAATGATGATGAGAAAGTTGATAAAATAGCGCGTGAAGTTATGGAATATTTCTCTAATGCATTAAAGAAACACAAAACATATCGTAATAGTGAACACACTTTATCTGTTTTGACAATTACATCCAATGTAATGTATGGTGGAGCAACAGGTGCAACACCAGATGGAAGAAAAGTTGGAGTGCCATTTGCCCCTGGTGCTAACCCAATGCATGGAAGAGATTCGACTGGAGCAATCGCTAGCTTGTCATCAGTTGCTAAGTTACCATTTGATTGTGCTCAAGATGGTATTTCTAACACTTTCTCAATCATTCCTATGGCTTTAGGAAATGATCGACCAGAGCAACTTGAAAACTTAGTTACATTAATTGATGGTTACTTTGAAAAAGGTGCACAACACATCAACGTTAACGTTTTAATGAAAGAAACATTAATTGATGCACAAGAGCATCCTGAGCTATATCCACAATTAACAATCCGGGTTTCTGGATATGCTGTTAACTTTGTTAAATTATCAAGAAAACACCAAGATGAAGTTATTGCTAGAACATTCCATGAAAGAGTGTAAATGAATTCAAAAGCAAAGGTTTTTAAAATTGAAACATTTGGCGGAGTTGATGGACCGGGAATAAGATTAGTTTTATTCTTACAAGGTTGTACTTTTCGTTGCAAATATTGTCACAATCCAGAGAGCTGAGATTTAAATAAAAAAGATGTCCAAGAGATAGCAATTTCTGACATCATTTCTTTATATGAACGAAACAAACCTTTTTATGAAAAAGGTGGCATTACTTTATCTGGTGGTGAACCAATGCTAAGTGCTGATTTTATCAAAGATTTTGGCCAAGTTTGTAAGGAAAAAAATATCAAATTAGCTATTGATACTGCAGCATGTAATTTTAATACAAATAAGCAACTATATTTAGACGTTTTAGACTTAGTAGATTTATGAATTGTTGACATCAAAGCAATGGATGAAAAAGAGCATGAATTTATTACTGGAAATAAAACATTAGCAGGAATTGAATTTATTCAATTTTTAGAGCAAAAAGCTAAACCATACTGGATTAGACAAGTGATTATTAAAGATGTGAATAGCGACAGTCAACATTTAGACAAATTAGCAAGTTTTGTTAAAGGGTTAAAATATTGTCAAAAATGTGAATTATTATCTTTTCATAATTTAGCTAGTGAAAAATATGAGCGATTGGGCATTGATTACCCATTTAAAGACAACAAACTTTTAACTAATGAGGAATTTGCTCAAGCTAAAGATTATTTAAATAAACTATTATGTAAAAAATAGATTTTTATGTATAATACTATTGCATTTATATTATTTATATATAAATAATAACATGGACTGAAAATTTGAGACTTATGTCGAGAAGATAAAATTCGACGTTTTAAGAGAGGTTGCCAGAGCAAGTTATGCTGGTAATTTTCGTGATATCGAATCTAAACTTCCTGAAATTTTAGTTCCAGGTAGAAAAGCTAATTATCGTTGCTGCGTTTATATGGAACGAGCAATTATGTCTGAAAGAATTAAAATTACCCGTGGTGGTGAATGAGATGATTTCAACATTATTGACGTTATCCCTATTGCTTGTGACCAATGTCCAATGGGTGGTTATACTGTTACTGAATCATGCCGTGGATGTATTGGCCACGCTTGTAGACAAGCATGTCCTAAAAATGCCATTACGGTAGACGGTTTACACCGCGCTCACATTGACAAAGAAAAATGTGTTAACTGTGGTCTTTGTGCTAAAGCTTGTCCGTTTGGTGCTATTTATAACTTTAGAAGACCATGTCAAAAAGCGTGTCCAACTAGTGCTATTACAATGGACGAAAACTTATCAGCAAAGATTGACTATTCAAAATGTATTGTTTGTGGTCTATGTACACAAAAGTGTCCATTTGGTGCAATTGCTTCTAAGACATTTATAACATTTGTTATCGATCACATTCGTAACAATATTTTATCAACTAAGAAAAGACCAATCTTTGCTATGATTGCTCCATCAATTGCAGCTCAATTCCCTGGCGTTAACCTAAATCAAATAATTGATGCAATTATGAAATTAGGTTTTACTAACGTAGTTGAAGTAGCGTTGGGTGCCGATGTTGTTGCTCAAAATGAAGCAAGAGAATTAGTCGAAAAGAAAATTTTAACAAGTTCATGCTGTCCAGCATTTGTTTCTTATATTGAAAAATTCCATCCTGAATTGAAAGATAGAATTAGTAATACTCCAAGTCCAATGGCAGAAATTGGTAAGATTATTAAGACTAAATATCCTGATGCATTAACAGTGTTTATTGGTCCTTGTACTGCCAAGAAAGATGAAAGATGTAAACCAAATGTTAGACCATATGTTGACTATGTTTTAACATTTGTTGAATTAAGAGCAATGTTTACTGCTCGTGAAATTGAAATTGAAAAACTAGAAGGTATTTCATTAGATGAAGCTTCACCATTTGGTCGTGGCTTTGGTCGTATTGGTGGCGTTTCTGATGCTGTGATTGAAGCACTAAAAGAAGTTGATATCAAAGACTTTAAATTGTCAGCGGTAGCTTGTAGTGGAATGCGAGAATGTATTCGTGCTCTAGAAAGTTTATCAAATGGTAATAGCCGATATAACTTCATTGAAGGTATGGCTTGTGAAGGTGGATGTGTTTGTGGTCCTGAAAGTTTAAACCACAACGTTGCTGTTGGTAAATCATTTGTTCAATCACATGCTAGACAAGCTAAGAACAAGACACTTAATGATTCAACAGTTAGCTATGGTATTAAAAAAGCTGAATCAAAAGCAAAACCACAACAAGCACCACAACAACCAGCTAGTGCAAAAACTCCTGTCACTTCTTCTATTCCAAAAAAACCTGCTGTACCAGCAGCACCTACAAAAACGACAACACCAACAAAACAATTTACCAATATTAGCACTAAATATCCTGGAGCTAAAAATTCATCAGTTATTGAACCGTTCTCACCAAAGCGTTCAACGGTTGCAATGGAACAATTAAAAGCTAAACCAACAAATAGTCCAATTAGTGAAGCAGTTACTTCATCAGCTAGAAAATTTACACCAAAAATTGATATGTCTAAATATCCTGGTGCAAAAAACGCTGTATTTATTCAACCTTATGAACCACCAAAGTTAGTTAGAAGATCAGATCAACCAACTAATCTTCGTCGTGAAACAATTGAGCCTGAAACGCCAACAACGCCTTCAACAACTGCTCCGGCACCAACTAAAACAGCACCTCCAACTACAACTAAAACAACAACAACTGAAACTAAACCGACTGAACCGCCTAAAAACGAGACAACTATTAAGGACATGCCTAATGCTAGTGTCGAAGTTTCATCTCCTGAAAAAGAGAACAAAAAAGAAGTTGAACAATTAGAAAAACAAACTGATGGACAACATGAAGTAACAGTTGCAACTATCACAAAGGAAGACAAGAAAAACCAAGACAATAACAAGTAACTTGTTACTTGTTATTGAAAACACTATATAATATATGTACATCCCTTGGGATGTACATTTTATTTAATTGAAAGAAGTTTATATGTCAAACGAGAAAAAATATATTTCGATAGACGGAAATACCGCTGCCGCTTATATTGGTTATGCCCTAAGCGATGTTGCTTGTATTTTCCCTATTACTCCTTCAACACCAATGGCTGAATTGTGTGATGAATGAGCTGCTAAAGGACAAATGAATGTCTTTGGCAATACTGTTAAAGTAACCGAAATGCAATCTGAAGGTGGTGCAGCTGGTGCTGTCCACGGAGCAGCAGCAGTTGGTGCTTTAACAACAACTTATACAGCTAGTCAAGGATTGTTATTAATGATTCCTAACATGTATAAGATAGCTGCTGAATGTTTACCGGTAGTATTTCATGTATCAGCAAGAACATTAGCAGCACAAGCCATTAACATCTTTGGTGACCATCAAGATGTTATGGCAACAAGACAAACAGGTTTCTGTATGATTGCTTCAAACAACGTACAAGAAGCTATGGATATGGCGTTAGTAGCACACATAGCTGCTATTAACTCTTCATTACCATTCTTGCATTTCTTTGATGGTTTTAGAACAAGTCATGAAATTAACAAGATTGAAGAAATTCCATACGATGTTATTAAGCAAATGCTTCCAATGGACAAAGTTAATGCTTATAAGAAATCTGGTCATAACCCTAATCACCCTAAATTAATGGGTCCTTGTGAAAATGGTGACACATATTTCCAAAACAGAGAAGCAAACAACAAAAACTATGATGTGGCATTTACTGCTGTTGTAAATGCGATGGAACAACTATCTAAACTTACAGGAAGAACTTATGCCCCATTCCAATACTATGGAGCAGATGATGCAACTGATGTCATTGTTTTAATGGGTTCTGGAGCAGATGCTGTACATGAATCTTTAGAGACTTTAACAAAAGAAGGAAAGAAATATGGTGTTTTAAAAGTTCACTTATATCGTCCTTTCAACTCAAAAGCGTTTGTTGAATCTTTACCTAAGACAGTAAAACGTTTAGCTGTTCTTGATCGTACAAAGGAACCAGGATGTAATGGTGAACCATTATATTTAGATGTTGTCACAGCTCTAAACCAAATGAACCGTAATGATATTCGAGTTCTTGCCGGACGATATGGTTTAGGTGGAAAAGAATTTACACCAACATGTGTTTATCAAGTATTTAACAACATGACATCTGATAAACCATTAACTAGATTCACTGTTGGTATTAATGATGATGTCACTCATCTATCATTACCAGCATTAGATCACGATGTTCAATTAAACAACGACTATTATGAATGCAAATTCTGAGGTCTTGGATCTGATGGTACAATTTCAGCTAACAAATCATCAATCAAGATTATTGGTCAAAATACAAAGAAGTACATCCAAGGTTACTTTGAATATGATTCAAAGAAATCTGGTGGTTTGACAATTTCACACTTAAGAATGTCTGATGGAATGATTCGAAGTCCTTACTTCTTACAACATGCAGATTTCATTGCTGTTCATAACTTCACATATGTTAATAAATATGATGTGCTTGAAGGATTAAAAGAAAATGGTTGTGTATTATTAAACTCAATTTGACCTGCTAATGAAATTAGCAAACACTTACCAAAAGCGTTTAAGGAAAAGATTATTGCAACAAAATCTAAACTTTATACAATCGATGCTTATAAAGTTGCTGGTGCTGCAGGCTTAGGCAATAGAATTAACGTTATTATGCAATCTTGTTTCTTCAAGATTACAAATATCATTCCTTATGAAACTTGTGAAAAACAAATGAAGGAATCAGTTGTTAAACTATATTCTCGTAAAGGTGATGCAGTTGTTGCCGCTAATATGAAAGCAATTGATGCCGCAACAAGCGATTTACATGAAGTAGATGTAAACTCTTTTGATATGAAGACAAATCCAGAACCACTTGACTTAAGTCAATGTTCAGACTTCTATAAAAACTTCTGTGCAGTAGTAGATCAACATCGTGGTGATTCATTGCCAGTAAGTGCCTTTACACCTGATGGTGCCGTGCCAACAGCTACAACTCAATATGAAAAACGTGCAATTGGAAATACAGCGCCTGAATGAATACCACAAAACTGTTTACAATGTGGTCAATGTACATTAGTATGTCCACATGCAGCAATTAGATCAAAAGCTATTGCTAAGACTGACTTAGCAAAAGCTCCTGCTTCATTTAAGACAGCAGACATGATGGGTCTAAAAGATGCTAAGTTTAGAATTCAAATTTCAGCCGCTGACTGTACAGGTTGTGGTTCTTGTTCAAAAGTTTGTCCAGCAAACAAGAACAAAGACAAACAAGCTCTTGTTATGAAGCCAATCAATGAACGATTAGCTGAAGAAAAGGCTAATTGAGATTTCTTTACAACATTAAAATCATTACCAACTCCATTTGCTAAAACAACTGTTAAAGGTATACAATTTGAAACACCTTACTTTGAATTTAGTGGAGCATGTGCTGGTTGTGGTGAAACACCATATATTAAAACAATTAGTCAATTGTTTGGTAAGAAAATGGTTATTGCTAATGCAACAGGATGTTCTTCAATTTATGGTGGTGCTTATCCAACCGTTCCATTCTGTGTTGATAAAGAAGGAAAAGGTCCAACTTGAGCCAACTCATTATTTGAAGATAATGCTGAATTTGGTTTAGGTATGGCTTTAGGATTAAGATATCGTCGTGAAGATTTATATCGTCACTTAGATGCTGTTTCTAAGAATGAAAAAACATCAGATAGTTTAAAGAAAGCAATAGCTGATGTTGTTGCCCATAAAGATGCAGATGACATTGATCAATTCATTCCTGCCTTAGAAAAAGCAGCTAAAGCTCAAGGTCCAATCTGTGACAAAGATTGTCACTGTATGGAAAAGATTTTAACAAACCTTGACCAATTATCTAAGAAATCTGTTTGAATCATCGGTGGTGATGGTTGAGCATATGATATTGGTTTTGGTGGATTAGATCACGTATTAGCTTCTGGTGAAAATGTTAACATTTTAGTTGTTGATACTGAAGTATATTCTAATACTGGTGGTCAATCATCAAAATCTTCGCCAATGGGTTCAGTAGCTAAGTTTACAGCTGCAGGTAAACCAACAAGAAAGAAAGACCTTGGTGGTATTGCTATGACATATAAAGATGTATATGTTGCTCAAGTGGCTATGGGTGCTGATCAACAACAATTCATTAAAGCTATTACTGAAGCTGAAGCATATAATGGTGTTAGCTTAATTATTGCTTATGCCCCATGTATTAACCATGGTTTCAATATGTCAAACAGTCAACTTGAAATGAAAAAAGCTGTTGAAGCTGGTTATTGACAACTATATCGTTACAACCCAACTGCAACTAAGAAGTTTACGCTTGATTCAACTGCTACTCCACAAGGTAATTACCAAGAGTTCTTAAAGGGTGAAGCAAGATATGCATCATTAATGAAAAAAGCGCCTGAACAAGCTGCTAAGTTATTTAAAGGTTCAGAAGAAAATGCTAAAGAAAAACTTGCTGACTTAATTGAATTAAATAAATAAAAAGTAAAATTCACACTTTCGCCGAAAGTGTGTTTTTTATTTCATAATAGGAAATTTTTGTCTTTCTATAATCTCCTTATAAAGGAGGATTATGAAGTATTCTTTTAATGATATAGATGAAAGAATTATTAAGACAAGAATTGCCTTATCCGATGCTATTTTTGAAATATTAAAAAGGAACAACATTATTAAAGTTTTGGATATTTGTAAACAGGCAAATATTACACCAATGACTTATTATCATCATTTTAATAATAAAAATCATTTATTAGAGTTTGCAATTAAAAAGCAATTAGAAAATAAATTACCTATTCCATTGAAATTAAAGCCACAAAACTTAAGACAATTAGTTGCTTATTTATTAAAAATGCAAATTACTTTTGTTAAAGATAATTACTCTGTAATTGTTGCATCTTTAAGTAGAATTAATAATCATAAATTTAACAATTCTTATCTAGCTATTTTATTAGATTTACATCAACGTTTTGTTGTTCAAGAAATAAAAGATATTTATCCAGATATTAGTCAATTAATAAGCAACACATGATCAACCATGTTAACTTATGGATTTTTATTGTTTTTTATTCGTAACATTAATCTAATTAAAATTTATCAATTTCCATATATTTGAAATTCACTTAAATTATTTTGAAATAAAATATAATTTCTTTATGACCATATTTGTATCGGATATATTAGCTTTAATTTTTGGGAATATATCAATGATTATTACAATATCAATTGGTTTTCCTCAACTGGTAACAATTTTTAAAACAAAAAATACTAGCGGAACATCCTTGACAACATATGTTTTGTTTTTGATATCATCTTTTTTGTGAGTAGCTTGGTCCGTTCTTAATTATGCTGGCAACATTTATTGCCTGCCTAATGATTTGAATAACTTACCATTACATGTTGCTGCATTAATACCAGCAATATTGACTAATGTTATTAACATAATACTGGTTGCTTGTGTTTTATATTTTAAAATTAGGTATGTTAAAAATAGTAAAAAAATGAATCTTTCAGAATTTGAATATTCACAGATTTTATTTGATGACAACAAAAACAAGAGTTGATTGAGACGTTATTATCCATTAATTATAATAGCCGTTGTAACTATTGCTATTAGTGGACTACTAACAGGTATTATCATTTGATTGGGAATTCCTAACCAAGTACCTAGAGAAGAGTTTGATAAGAAATATAAATGAATCATATTTGGGGTAAATATAGCAGCAGCTATATTCTTTGAAGCTGTTAGTTGGCCACAATTTTTTAAGTGTGTTAAGCAAAAAGATACAAGTGGTATTTCTTTAGGATGAGCCATTTTCTTACCATTATCGTGCTTTGTTTGTTTCTCATATGATTTATTCTTGGCCATTTCTACAGATTATCATACTGTTCTAGCTTCATTGATTTGTAGTGGTATGGTAATCAATACCCTAGTTTTGATCCAAAAATTACGTAATGTAAAAGCGGCTAAAAAACTAGGTATTTCTGAATGGCACTATACTAAAGAATATATCTTAAAAGGTAAAAAATAATATAAATAATATAACTATTGTTATATATAAGGTATAATTTACTTACTATGGCAATGATAATTTTATGCATTGTATTGGGCTTTGTTTCGTTTGTGCTTGCACAAATGATCTCAGTGTCTCAAATAGTGTCACTATTTAAGACTAAAAATACTAGTGGTGTGTCTATTTGAACTTATGTTATCTTCGTGATAGCAGGAGCCATGTGTTTAATTTGAGGTTTTAGCTATTATTACCAAGAGATGCAAACTATTGGTACTGTTAACGCTTCTTATACCATCTATCAATGAACGATTATTCCTATTTTGTGCTATTTTATAACCGATTTTAGCATGTCTATTACTTTAACGGTTATAAAAGCACGCCACTTAATGTTAAGTAAAAAATTAAAGATGGATGAAATTGAGCTAGCTGAGTATTTAAAAGACCATGCTCATAAAAAATACTTAAAATCAAACAAAAAACCATATTATCATCCTAATTTTTTAATGTGAGTAGTATTAGGCAGTATTGCCTTATTTGTTATCATGTTTGCCTTACTATTTTGTTTATACGCAAGACCAGATGTAAGATACACATATGGCGAAACTACAGAAAAATATGAACACTGAACTGGCTTTCCATGAGTAATGTGAACTAGTTTATTTGCTGCTCTATTATGAGAAGCAATTAGTTGACCTCAATTTGTTAAATCATTACGTCAAAAAGATACTTCTGGTATTTCTTTAAACTGAGCAATTTTCATGCCAGTATCACTAACTGTATCATTTAGTTATGCTTTAGCATTAGCATTAAAATCTGGAGAATTCTCTCCAGATACTATTGGAGCATTAGTCTTTAATGGAATGATTGTTAACTACGGAATTCTTATTCTTAAGATCTTGAATATGAAAAGAGCTAAGAAAATGGGATTGAGTGAAGTTCAATATACAAGAAAAGTACTAATCCCTGCCTACAAACAAAAATTAGCAGCGAAGAAGGCAAAATAGGAGCCAAACAATGAACGAAATATGTTGAGATCTATACTTATGTATGGGGCTTGGGATGCTAAGCTTTGTTTTCTCTTTTATCATTACGGTATCACAATTTTATGAAACGGTAAGAACAAAAAATACTAGTGGTATTTCTTTGCCAACATATATTATTTTCACTATCGCATGTATTATTTGTTTTGCTTGGGCAATAATGTATTATTTCAAGACTTTAACTAGTTGTCCATCAGAATCGGTTAACCCGGCCATTCCACCACCTGATACACCTGCACCATATGGTCCATATTGGTTATGGCAATGAACGGTTATTCCAATCATGAGCTACTATTTATTTAACATAATCTTAGGTGTTATTTTAACTGGTGTTAAGATTTATCATATTATTCTAGCCAGAAAATTAAAGATGAATGAGATGGCACTGGCAGATTATTTAATTAAGAAACAATTAGGCAAGGAGTTTGCATCAAATCATAAATTACATACACGCAAATATTTTGGTTTTGCCTTAGTTTTGATAACGCTAATTGGTATTATCATAGCATTTGCCATATTATGAATGCTTAATGTTAGACCACAATATAATCCTGCATATTGGCTAAATGATAATCAAAATAAATGGTTATTTGTATGGATCGTAAACTTTGTTGGTGCTTTTGCTTTTGAAGCAATCAGTTGACCACAATTTGTTAAGAGCTTAAAAGAAAAGAATACATCTGGTATTTCTTTAGGATGAGCAATATTCTTACCAATAAGTATGGTCTTCTCATTTGGTTATGCTCTATCATTAACATTTACGCAAGGACACAAAACTTTCCCTCCAGACACATTTGGTGGATTGTTATTTAATGGATTAGTTGTTAACTTTGGAATCTTAATCATTAAATTTGTTAATATTCATAAAGCACATAAGTTAGGATTGACAGAACTTGAATACACACAAAAATATATTGTTCCATCTTATGAAAAGAAGAAATTAGCAATAAAGCAAGCTAAAGAAGCAAAAAAAGCAAAAAAGCAAGAAACAAAAAAACACCAAATCAAAAAAGATCATAAATAGGTTTCACCATGCAACAGGATAAGATAATATACGGAAAGATCATTACCTTAGATGATCAAGACACCATTGCTGAAGCAATGTATATTAAAAACGGTAAAATCGAATTTATCGGGTCTGAAAGAGAAGTTAATAAATTTAAAGAACCTGGAACGTTAGTTCTAGATTATGGTAATAACTGTATTTATCCTGGATTTATGGATGGTCATATGCATAGTGTTATGGCTGCGACACAATCCTTTGGTTATATTGATTTGTCCAAAGGTAAAACAGTTAAAGAATATGTTGATATCATGAAAAAACATATTCAACAACATCCTGGACAAAAACTTTATGTTGGAACTAATTGATTAATTCAAAACCTTAAACAACATCCAACTAAAAAAGATTTGGATGCCATTAAGACTGATGCAATGATCTATATGATAACTCAAGATAAGCATATGCTTTGAACTAATTCAAAGGTTATCAAAGAATTTGAAATTACTAAAAAA
>JAZLIV010000009.1:0-2344 GCA_045617545.1 Mycoplasmoidaceae bacterium
TAACAATAACATCAAATTTATTTGTTTCACCAACAACTTCTACTTCTAGTCCCATATGTTATCACCTTCCATAATATACAAGTTCAGATTCTTTTCTAATAAAAGAATCTTTATATTGTTGTGATGCATATTTTTCTTGTAGTTTATTTCAATCATTTTGATAAACTTCAAGTTCATTTTTAATTTTTTGTGCTTTAGCTACATCAGAAGGATTGTTTTGGATCTTTTCTAATTTAGCTTGTAATTTTTTAATTTTCTTAGGAAAACCTTTTTTACTAGACTTTTCCATTGGTTTATAAATGATGTAATGAAACATTTTATATCTTCTATTTGGTACCAACGCCATATGGTTGACAATAATGAAACCTAAACCAGCAAGAACAAAGACACCAGAGAAGATAATTGATGTCATTGAATAGTATTGATGATCTCTTAATGGTTCAAGACAAAGTCTTAACGATCCATATCACAATAGATATCCGGCTCCCATATCTCCAGCTTTTCTTATTCGTAAGCATTCAATACCAAAATACATAATAAAGAACATGCCTAGGTTGGCAATTCCTTCTCAAAGGAATAGAGGTTGTTTTCAAGCACCTTCTATATACATACCAGGCAATACTTTATTTAAAAAGTTTGCTAATCCTTCAGATGTAACATTAGCTCCATATACCTCTTGGTTACAATAATTACCTCAACGGCCAATAAACTGTGCAATTAAAATACAAGGCATAATTGCATCTGCATACATCCAAAAACTTACTCGTTGCACTTCATGGGCTTGACTAAATTCATTACGAACACAATATTTTGGTTTTTTCAAAACCAATGGGAAGTAGATAAAAGCCGCAACGACAACAAACAACACCCCTCATTCGATGGCTAGTCCACTACCAAAACTAGAAAAGAATTCGGATCATTCTTTTCCAGCAGGAGGACCAAGAACACATGAACCAAAGTTAGCACCTAAAATAGCTAATGGGACACCAATTAAAATAAATCAATAAAATGGTTCAGTCGATATTTTATATCGTTTTCACATTTTTAAACATGATAAAACAATAGCAACAACAAAACCTAACAAAATACAAATTGGATACATTCATGACGTACCAGTAGCTGGATTCAATAATGGCTTTTCTCAACCCGGATTAGGTGGCATTTCGCCCAATAATGTAAACATTATTTTTTACCTCCCTTACTCTTAGTAATTACTTTGTCATAATTAGTTAAATAAGTTTGCGCTGAGTTATAACCAGCTTTTCTTAATTTAAAGTCGACAACAGCAGATTCAATTAAACTAGCTGTTGGTCTACCAGCTGTAACCGGAATAAAATATTTTGGAATTCTAACACCACGAATTCTTTCGTGTTGGTGTTCAATACCAATTCGTTCAAATTTATTTAATTGTTGTTTACTTAATTCTGGATTAACTAAATGAACAATCATATGAATTTGTGTTTCTTGTAATGTTTTTTGTCAACCAAACATACGACTAACATCTAAGATACCAAGCCCTCTTACTTCCATAAATTGCTTTGCAATATCTGATGGACGACCATAAATTGAATGGCCAAAGTTGTAAACTTCAATTGCATCATCACCAATAAACATGCGGCCTTGTTTTAATAATTCCATGGCGGCTTCAGATTTACCAGTTCCTGAATCACCAGTAATTAAAACACCAATACCATAAATAGACATTAGTGTTCCATGAATAATGGAACTTGGAGCAATGTGTTTAGCAATCCAAGGTGATAACTCAAAGTATAAATCTGTTGAAGACATATTAATTGAAGCTATAGTGATATCAGTTTTACCAAAAGCTTTTAATAATCTAACAATGTTATCTTGTTTAAAAGCAGAGTTAAGAATAATCATTGGGGGATCTAATCTCTTAACACGATTCATAATTGATTTTAAAGCCCGTGGTGAAACTTGTTTAAAATAGTTTAATTCAGATGTACCAAAACAAACAGGGTTTGTTTGTTTCGAATAAGCAGGTTTAATATTAGTTGATAATTCAATACCAATTCGACCCATTCCTGATGACGTGATGTAACGACTATATGGTTTACCTTTGTTAACCACATGGAAATCAAATTTCTTTAACACATCTTTAACCGATATTCTCTTAGCCATATTTTCTCCTCAAATATATATGTTTATTTTTCTTACACAACTTAACACCATCTTCAAGTCTTAAGCTATTATTTGATTTTTTAGAGACTATAAAGTCTCTAACTAACTTAATTTTATTATAGTTAACGGTAATAATCTTATTATTTTTTAAATAAACATAAATCAGCGGATTAACAAATTGAGCATCAATTTTTCTAAAGAA
>JAZLIV010000010.1:0-6200 GCA_045617545.1 Mycoplasmoidaceae bacterium
CTATAGAACAATTATAAAATAAATATAAAAAAAATAACCACTATGTGGTTATTTTGTTTATCTATTATGTTGGGCCATCATAAGCTCAATAGTCTGTTTTAAATGATAAATTAAATTCACGAACTTCGTTTTGAATGAATCATTCAAGACTATTTTCATCATATGGTTGATAAGGGTCAGATGGGGTGTTATGGTTATATGTTCTTGTCGTTCTCGATCCCTCGGCGCCTTCAGTTATAGCAACATTTCACATTTTATCAACTTGCAAATATTTGACAACTTGTGTGATTGATGTGGTTGCCAACCAAAAAGCTAATGGTTCTGTTGCTCAGCCAGTATATACTTCTTCATCATCTATAGTTACAACTGTTCATGCAATAACATAGGCAAAGTTATCAACATCTATTCTATAATAGTCAGCTTCGTGCCCTGACACTGGATTTTCTACAATAGTGTATGACATTTTTCAAGCTGATGGATTAATATCTTTAATTGTTGTCGTTACGTTATCCAGATATGTTGTGTCATATGGCGCAATAGTTGAATAATATGAGGAGGCCATATCGCCGGCTAAAATCTTTTTGTTTTCTTCAACAGCTGATAAATATTCTTCAGTTACTACTCAATCGTCGCATGGTTGGTCTTTTCCAATTGGATCAACAGGGTCTCAATCTACCGGTTCCCCATTATTTATATCTCACACATATGTTTCTTCGGGTTGATATTGAATTGTTTTAAGATCAACTGTTATTGCCTCATCAATGACGATGCTCGCATTGATTGTAATTACCTTCGAAATTTCGTCAACCGCAATTCCTTCATCAGATAAAGAGTACGTTGTGCTACCTATTTGAATTTCAGATGCTAGTCTATCTATGTTATATGTGTCGGTTAAACTGTATTCAATGACTATTGCTTTATTCAATTGGAATGAATGGTCCGTAGATGTAATTTGTATATTGGAATCTAATCCTATATCAGAATATTCATAAACTATAGGTCCTGGTTGCGAAGCATAATTTGCCACTAATTCGACATCCTTTGATATTTTTTTAGTAAATTCTACTTTTTTTCCATCGACTGTCCAGTGATCAAAAACAAAATTTTCTTTGATTGGTCTTGGTAACATACCAAATGTTGTTCCTTCAAGAACCGACATTTTTTTATCTTCTAATCCTTCAATTTTTCCACCATCAAGATTAAAAGTTACAGTAAATTGTTTTTCTTTTTCGGGACTACTGTTACATGCCGTAGCGGTGGACAAACCGATTGTTGCAACGCTTGCAACCGTCGCAAATGGTAATAATTTTTTTAGTAATTTCATTAATAAATTCTTTCTGTAGATTAACTACAGAAAGAATTATATATATATATATAACGAAATGTTTAACTAAATTAACTTAGAATCTTATTAATTCAAGTACTAAATTCTTTGTCTTCTGGATAGATTGAATTGAATGCTCTTTCAACATAATTAGCGATCTTATCAAACAATTCGTCTGATGAATATTTAATGTCAGAATAGTCATTAAAGTAGTAGCAATAGATGGCTTTAATGATTTGATTAGCTAATTGTTCTTTGCTAGTTTCTTTAAAGAACATTGCTGATAATTTATCATAAACCTTGTAGATTTTTTCATAGTTTGTGATACCAAAATCAGTATTAGTATCAACTTTAAAGGTTTTACCGGTAATGGTGTTATGGTAATCAAAAACATGTTTGATATCATAATCCTTAAACAAGTTTAAATAAGTGATTTTCATTTCATTACTGGCCGAATCGTCTAACAAAACTTGATTTAGTTTTATGCAATCAGTTTGAGTAATTTGGCTACCAAAACGTTCAAATAATTTATCTAAAACAGCAATCTCATAGCCATCAGAATTAAACATCTTAATTAGGGTGTTTTTATCAGCTGAATTTAATCTAATTGCTCAATCATTTTGACTTAAGAACTTTTCTAATTGATGAATCTTTTCTTGGATTACATCTTGTTCTTTTAAAGAATATAAAGGATTTTTTAATTCAGATTTTAATAAATCAAGAGCTTGAGACTCTTTTTCACTTTTGATAAGTTGTTCGGTTTGTTTTAGTAAAGTGTCTAAATTATTTGCCATGATAATTTTTCTTTCTTGGTTTATTTATTATTTTATCTAATTGTTTAAATAAATCGCTATTAAAAACATTTTGAAATGTTTTGGCTTGTAATTTGCTAATAATATCTTCTTTGACATCCAAAGCTTTATCAATTAATTTCTTTGGATAAAGCATATCTTGTGCATGAGCTTCAAATTCTTTTTCATCCAAAACTTTAATCATTTCAATTTGACTATTAACATCGATAACTCTTACATCTAAATCTAAATCAATGTATTTAATTGCATCTTCTTCAAAAATATAAGGTGTGGCAACATTAAAATAATAAATTATTTTATTTTTATCATTAATGTTGACAAAAAGGTTATATCATTCGTTTTTAAAAATAACTCATAATGAATCTTTTTTTGAGTATGAATGATAAAATTTCTTGTTTCTTGCTTGACTAATAATTCGACAGTTTTGTAAATCTAGAATCAAATATTTCTCATTTTCAAAAATTACTCTTGGAAATTCGAATGTTCGATATAGGCAACCATCAAATTTATAGGCATGCACTGCCAATTTATGGTTAAGTTTCATCTTAAGGAGTTTCCCCCTTAATTTAATTATATAAAATAAAAAATAGGCCCGAACCTATTTTCTATAATTGTTGACCTTTTTTGAATTGTGCATCATAAAGTTTGTAATAGAATCCGCGTTTCTTTAATAGTGATTTATGTGTACCACGTTCAACGATTCTACCCTTATCTAATACTAAGATTTGATCAGCATTAGCAATTGTTGATAATCTATGAGCAACAACAAAGCATGTTTTACCTTTCATTAGTTTATCCATAGCTTTGCCAATTAATAATTCGGTTTTAGTATCAATTGAACTTGTTGCTTCATCTAAAATAACAATTTTTGGTTTAGCAAGGAAAGCTCGAGCAATTGTTAATAATTGTCGTTGTCCTGCTGATAAGTCTGAACCATTATCATGTAAGACTGTATTATAACCATGTGGTAATTGCATAATAAAGTCATGTAAATGCGCTTCTTTAGCGGCTTGTACTATTTCTTTATCAGTTGCATCTAATCGACCATAACGAATGTTAGCTTTAACTGATTCAGCAAATAAGAATGTATCTTGTAAGATAACAGCAATATTTTGTCTTAAGTATTTTCTTGTAATCTTTTCAACTGGAACATTATCAAATAATAATTGTCCTTTATCTAGATCATAGAATTTAGTTACTAAGTTAGTAATTGTTGTTTTACCAGCGCCAGTTGGTCCAACAATTGCAACCGTTTGTCCTGGTTTAGCAATAAAGTTTAAATCTTTTAAAATTGCTTTGTTCTTTTCATAGCCAAATCATAAATGTTTAGCTTCAACCTTACCTTTAATTTCTTTTAATGGTTGAGCTTCAGGCAAGTCTTTTTCTTCTGGAGCATCTAAGATTTCAAAGACACGTTGTGCACCAGCTACTGCATAAAAGACAAAGCTAAAACTTGAAACTAAGTTATTAAATGATTCAGTAAAGTTTCTAGCAAAGCTTGTAAAGACAATTAACAAGGCCGCTTTATCAAATCCACCAACATGGATATTACCAATTCAGAAATCAAAGACT
Source organism: Mycoplasmoidaceae bacterium (assembly GCA_045617545.1). GTDB lineage: Bacteria > Bacillota_I > Bacilli_A > Mycoplasmatales > Mycoplasmoidaceae > Hennigella. Next base: position 3,709 of record JAZLIV010000010.1, read on the forward strand.
GATTGATCAATTAACCATTTACCTGTTGGTGAATCAAAACCAAAGTTTAATAATAAACCAAAACCTAACGCACAAATAATAAAGATGGCAATTCGTGTTAAGAAATGGTTAATTGGCATCATCATGTTACTTGCGGTTTGAGCAAATAATGAGTTCTTTGTTAATTCTTTATTAACAACATCAAATTCAGCAACACACTTATCTTGCATTCTAAATAAAGAAATAATCTTTGTTCCAGAGATCTTTTCTTCAGCAAAACCATTTAATTTAGAAATAGAGTTTTGTTGTTTGATAAATGATGGTTGTACTTTTCTAACAATGATCAAGTTTGTTATGATCATGATTGGAACAGCAATCATTGTCACACATGCTAAGAATCAGTTAATTAGGAACATTACTAATGTGTTAGTAATAATTAAGGCCGTATAGAAGAAAAGACTTGATAAGTGTTGTGAGGTTAATTGTGAGATGTTATCAATATCTGATGACATTCTAGTCATAATCTCACCAGAAGGAACTATATCAAATGTTTTAACTGGTAATAAATGTAATTTATCTAAAGTACTTCTTCTTAAACTATACATTACCCGTTCTGATACTTTAGCAATTCACACACTATGAATTAAGAAGGATATCTGTGAAACCACATACACGCATAGCATCGTAATGCAAATTGCTAGAAATTGTCCCCAATTAGCAATTAAGAAGTCTTTAGCTACATCTGGATCTTGTTCTGTAAAGAAGTTACTATAAATAACACAAATACAGAAAGTTGTAAAAGTAATTAATACTGCTTCAACCACTGAAACAATAGCAGTAAAGATTAATACTGCTTTTTGTCCAGCAAACAATCCAAACATTCTTTTCATGTTTGGTATAAATTGGCCATGGGCAAATTTAGGTTTAGCTGTTTTTTGGATCTTTGCCATAATTACTTAGTTAAACCCTCCTTTCCCATTTGCGAAACAACTATTGAACGGTAAAGGCGATTACTCTTACGTAATGAATTGTGGTCACCATAACCAACAATCTTACCTTTTTCCATGACAACAATATGGTCACAATCTTTAACGGATGAAATCCGTTGTGCCACAATAATAGTTGTCATTCCTTTCATCTTTGCTCGAATGTTAGCTTGAAGTTGTGCTTCAGTTAACATATCTAGAGCACTAGTTGCATCATCTAATATTAAAATATTTGGTTTTTTAACAAGTGTTCTTGTAATACATAGACGTTGTTGTTGACCACCAGAGAAGTTTCTTCCCCGTTGTTCAACGGTTGCATGTAGTTTACCTTTTTTCTCGTTAATGATTCTATCAGCACAAGCAATCTTGGCTGCATTCATTAATTCTTTATCAGTTGCTTTTTGGTCACCATAAAGTAAATTGTATTTGATTGTTCCAGAAAATAGGATTCTCTCTTGTAATACCACACCAATATTGTCTTGTAGACTATTTAAATCAATTTGTTTAACAGGAATGCCACCAATGGTAACATTACCTTTAGATGATGGTGATAAATCATATAAACGAGAGATTAAGTTGATTAATGATGTCTTGCCAGAACCTGTTGGACCAACAATTCCCACCATTTCTCCTTGTTTAATCTTTAGATTAATATTTTTTAATACTGGTCTTTTAGCATCATCAAAGTATTTAAAATCTACACCTTTAAATTCAATGTCTAAATGTTTTGGGTCAAGTTTTTGTGGATTAGCACAGTTTTTAATACTTGGTTCTAAAGCTAATAGTTCTAGCACACGATGACAAGAAGGTTGAGCTCGAACACAGTTAATAATAACAATACATGAAATAATAACTGATGCTAAAGTTACCATTAATAAGTTAAAGATTTCATAAATCTTACCAACTGAGCTAACAAAAGTAAAATTATCATTAATTACTGATGCTCCAGCAATCATAAAGATTGATGCACCAGCAGCATTCATAATTGAGTTAATTAAAGGTAAAACTATAGCAAAACCAATTCATGCCTTAGTGTTTTGGTTTCTTAATCGTTTGTTACATTGATCAAATCTTTCAGCTTGTTTTTCTTCTAGACAGAATGATTTGATAACTCTCATTCCTAATACATTTTCTCTTACGACGACGTTGGCATTATCTATTTCATATTGCACTCGTTCAAATGCTGGAACCACGATCTTAGCAACAATGATAAAGCCAATGACAATTAATAGCATGATGCCTAAAAACATCATTCCAAATAATCAGAATCTAACAAAGCTAGTAATAATCCCATAAAAGAACATAATTGGCGCACGAATAAATAATGCTAATGCTAATTGCAAAGCAATTTGGTATTTTTGCACGTCGTTAGTTATTCTTGTAATAATACTTGATGTTGTTACTTTATCAATATCACCAAAAGATAGGGTTGAAGCACGATAAAACATATTATGTCTGATTGTTTCAGCAGACTTTAAGGATGCTTTTGTTCCCACCCATGATCCTAAAGCACCAAAGACTAATGAT
>JAZLIV010000011.1:0-4598 GCA_045617545.1 Mycoplasmoidaceae bacterium
AAAACACATTAAACTAGTTGAACAATATGTAGGTAATCAAGGTTTATATGATGTTGGTGCATCTGGATTATTTGAATGTGAGCAAATGGCTGATTCAGGCTGTGTGCTTGCAAGCTTATTAATTGATAAGAACAATAAAAAGATTGAACACTTCAATTACAATATTGTTGGTGTATTAAATCAAACAGATGAGAAGAACCAAGTTATTGTTAATGAAATTAACGCATATTTAAACAACACAATGTTAGAGTTATTAAATACACTTAAACCTAATACGAACTTATCACGAGACCAACAAGATTACTTTAAAAAACAAATTGTTAAACAATATGAAAAGAAATTTGGTAAACGACCACTAGTATTGTTAACAATTATTTATAAGGATCAAATTGATCGTGCCAAAAATGATTTAGGTTAGAAAGGAAAACATATGGAGAATGTAACACAAACTATTCCGCAAGAAGCAATTCACGAAAACGAAGAATATGCTAGTAGCACAAGAGCAGTTGAACGTCAAAAAATGCAAAAGCATAATTTAATTGTGCGATATGTTATTAAACTAGTTCTACTAGTTTGAACATGCATGTGTTTTGCTCGTGTTCCTTTTATTGGTAGTTATCTTGATGGATTAATTGAATATGTTTTAGGTTATGGCAAATATGTCTTTTATATCGGGGCCATATTTATTCAAATTGGTTTCATTTTCAATTTTGGCTATACCCGTATTGTAAAAACCAAACGGTTTATTGTCTTTGGCTGTTTAGGATTATTATCTGTGTGCTGCATTGTTTCTGGTGTTAACACAATGGTTCATAACTTTAATCAACCATTGACATTTACAGAAATAATGAGCAATTATCATAGTAGCTGGTTTGATTATTTCAAAACATGAGATTATCAGACATTTGCTAATTCTGGATATATTTCTGGAGGAATCTTAGCTGAGTTAATTTCCTATATCTTTAATTTCTTGTCATATGTTGTGTTAATAGTTTTAGCAGTTATCATTCTTTTAATATCTGTCTTTATCATCTTTAATATTAACTATCAATCAAATAAACTAAGTCTAAAACTTCGTGGATGAATGATTAGAAAGTTAGGTGGAACATTTAAATATGATGGTTACAATGAATTAAAATCTACCCGCGAAAATCAAAACAAATTTAAGAAAGCAAAACGTAGTGAAATTGAAAGCATTGCTTTGCAAAGTGAAGCAATACCATTTAAATTGTTACCTGATAGTGATGTTAACAAACATGGAGCAAACTTTAAGCGTGTTCGTAATATTCAAAATAAATTAGCAGTATTGTTTAGCAAAAACAAAATAAACTGTACACCGACTGATATTAATGTTTATACAGCTTATTCTGAAATCACTTTTGAAGCACATGGTAAAACAGATATCCAAGCTATCATAAATATGCAACAAGAAATTGCTAAGGTGGCTAAAGTTGAAAAGTTTAACTTTTCTTTACATGGTAATATTGTTAATATTGAATTAGAAAATGTTTATTTCTCTAAGTTTAGTTTAAAGACAGTATTTGATATGTATGACTTAGGTAAGGATGTAAATGCTGTCTTTGGTTTAGATAAACAAAACAAATTATGTATGCAAGATTTTCGAAAAGAACCATCAGCCATAATTTTAGGTAAAAAAGGTTCTGGTGCTGCAACATTAACGGTTTTAATGGCTTTATCAACATGTTACATTACAAGTCCAGAAGATCTAGAATTAGTTGTTTTAAACCCAAATTGCGAAGCAACATTCTCTTCCTTTGTTAATTTACCACACACATGCAATCAAGTCTATGAAACTGTTGGTAAGTGCACTAAAAAGTTACTTGATATTCAAAAAGTAATTGAAGAACGAAATAAATTATTAAAACAAACTGATGCTTCAAGTATTGATCAATACAATCGTTCAAAAACTGTTATCCAACCACAATTAAAGCATTTATTAGTATTGCTTCCTAATTTTGATAGCATTATTAAAGAATCATTCCAAAACACTAAACTCATTGCTGATATCTTAAATGATGGTCCAAAAGCAGGTGTATATTTAATTCTGCAATCATACAGTGTTAATAATGATATTGTTGATAAGCAAATTTATGATAACGTTTCGCAAAAATATATTCTAGCTTTAGGAACGCAAGAAGAAAGCTTAATAATTTTTGACAATTACCGTGGACAACAACTACATGGTAATGGTGACTGTTTGCATTATGGTAGTAAGATTACAAATATGGAACGAATTCAAATTTGTAACCTAAACTATACGGAATTAACGTCAGATATTGACATAATTAAAACATTCTATTTGGCAAAACAACGTCAAAAAGAAGCACAAATTTTGTCAAAAGGAAAAAACAATGAAACAAATTAAAGACAATAAGAAATTTTGCATAAATCTGTTACATAAAGTTTTTGGTAACAAAAATGGGAAGATATCTTCCATCAAGGAAATCCATAATGGATATACTAACATTTCTTTTGATGTCGTTTATGAAAATAAACAACGTTATCAAGTACGCATTCCCCATTGTGGTGATTTAATTAATCGAGAAGCTGAATACCAAGTTCTTAAATTGGTTCATGATATTAATTATGTGTATTTTGATCCCAAAAGTGGTGTAGCTATTAAACAATGAATTAATGGTAAAACTCCTAAATTTGGTTGAAACCGTGGATATAAATATTTGAATGTTTTATTTAACAAAATAAATGAATTACATAAACTTCAACCAAAAAACAAAAAGTTTTTTAATAAAACAAGCTTTGATCAATACAACGAAAATCTTTACCGTTTAAGATTTGATTATCAACAAAAATACTTGCGATTAATGGATACTTATAAAGAAGATAAGTATGTTATCAGTCATACTGATATCAATCCTGATAATATGATTGTTAATAAAAGAGGATCAATCTTTCTTATTGATTATGAATGAGTAGCAATTGCTCCTGAATATTGAGATTATGCTAACTTTATTCGTGAATCAAGAATTAATTACAATCGTGTAGAGTGAGGTAAATATATTGAGAATTTTGATTTAGATAAATTAAAAAACTATATCTTTTTAACATCTGTATATGCTTATTTATGAACTTGAGCAATGCCACAAACAAGAAAAATTTTGCGCTATCGTCGTAGAACATTAAGACAAATTAGATGATATGCATATGGAGCATTTAAAGATAATGAAAAATAATTATTTACTAGTTGATTATGGTAACAGTTATATCAAAGCAGCTATCTATGATGCTGATGAAGATAGAATTGTTGAATTAGAACAAGTAGAAAAAGGAACTGATGCAAAAACTTTGTTTTCTAAATTCCATATGATGGGCGATAGGCACCCAGAGAAAATTATTGAAGTTGTAACTGCTGTGTCTCAATTTGCATCTCCATTTAATCAAGAACTAACTGGATTATTAAAACAACCAATTCATATTGTTTCTAAAAATGATTTTGTTGATATCATTGATTTTTCTAATGTTGAAGAACATATGTTTATTGGCAGCGATATCTTATCAGTAACGGCATATATTATTAGAAACATGCAAGAAGGTGCTGCATTTGTTTTTGGTAGTGTTTATGTTGGTTTATATGTTAAAGATAAACAATTGAAAGGTGCTTATTTATTACCAAGCATCATCAAAGGGATGAAGTTTGCATCAGAATGATCTTTGATTCCTGCTGATTATTTACCACATATGTTTGATAAGCAAATTGGTTTAAATACAACTGATGCTTTTGCCGCTGGTGGTAACTTATCAATTGAAGGATTTGTTGATAAAGTTATTGAATATTGTAAAGTCGATCCTAAAAATGTTTTGATAAGTGGTGGTGATTGTGAAAAGTTTACAAACATTTCAAAAAAATATACTGTTAAACCTAATTTAGTCATCTTAGGAATGATTGAATTAATAAAAGCAAAGAAGTTATAAGTTAATTACTATTATTTTTTAACTTTACTTATAATATATGAAGTTATTATAGGGGTGTAGTTCAACGGCAGAACTGCGGACTTCAAATCCGCGTGTTGTGGGTTCAAATCCTGCCACCCCTGCCATTAAAATAAAAAGAGGCAACGCCTCTTTTTTAATTTTTAAGCCACAGTGTATCAAGTTTCTAATTCTTGAGCTATCTTTGTAGTATCGTTATAAGTTTTAACGTAGCGACAGTTACCAGTTGACAACTCACTAAATAAAGTATGACCTTGTTCATCAACATTAACAGTACCCATTGGAGAATATTCACATTTACCAGTTAAAGCAACATACATTGTTAATGGATCTCATGACTCACGTAGATTACCTTTGTTATATGTTGTGTAAGAAACACATTGTATAGAATTAGGATTATCATAGAAAGTTTGTCCACTGTATACATTGTAACCAACTTCTCATCCACAGAATGTTTTTGGAACGGAAGTAGTATTGATCACTTTTCTAGCCGCCTCTAATGCTTGAATAATATTGAATTCAGTATATGAAGAAGATTCATTATCAAACCTTCCGCCCATTAATATCATCTCGGACACATTTTCTTCAAATAGTTCTCGACCAGTTTTCTTAGAAATGTCATCTGGACC
>JAZLIV010000012.1:0-8223 GCA_045617545.1 Mycoplasmoidaceae bacterium
TTTGATCTTTTTGTGGTTACCTGATAACAAAACCTTAGGAACACTATAACCATCATATGTTACTGGACGGGTATAGGTATCATAATCTAACAGATTATTATTAAAGGTTTCACTATCTAATGATGAATCAGTTATCACGCCTTTAATTAAGCGTGTAACGGCTTCAGCAATGGCCATGGCTGGCACTTCACCACCAGTTAGGATAAAATCTCCAACTGATAAGACTAAATCAACATAGTTGATGATTCGTGCATCAAAGCCTTCATAATGTCCACAGACAATAATTAAATCTTTTTTATTTTTAGCTAATGTTTTGGCTTTAGCTTGATTAAAGATCTTTCCTTGGGGACTAGTTAGAATAACTAGACTATTTTTTGTTTTGTATTTTTTAATAGCACTAACAATGGCTGGTAAAGCAATGATCATACCGGCCCCACCACCAAATTGGTAATCATCTACCTTCTTATGCTTATTTTTGGAAAATTGACGAAAGTCAACAATATTTAGCTTAATCTTTTTATTATGGATTGCTCGCTTAATAATTGAAAACTTTTTAAAGTTTTCAAAGACATCAGGAAATAAGGTTAAGATGGTAATCTTTTTCATTAGCGGCTACCTTGACGTTGTAAATTAAATGGTCCGTCAACGGCATATAAGTTAGAAATTGTAATAATTGATTCTTTATCAATAGTGTTAATTTGGTCAATTAACATTGGTAATTCTGTTGCCGAACAGATTGTAATAAACATTTTTTGTTTTTTCATGCTATAGCCACCAACTCTTTCAGCCATGCTACTACCATGGACATAGTTGTTTTTGTATAACAAGTTTCTAATTTCTTTAGTTTTCTTACTATAAACTTCAACTTTACAACGACGTGAGTTTGGATAAAGCTTTTTGTATAAAGCTGTAAAGATTAGCATGGAAATGACTGTACTAACTCAGTTAGCATTAAAGAAGAATTCAACACTACGGCACCCTTTTTCTGCTAAGCAGACTGGAATGAATGTACCTAATGCTGATGCTAAAGTTATCATGACAAGGTTAAGGGCCAAGAAGAATGTTCCAACATCCTTCTTCTTTTCACTGGCTAAATAAACGGAAATAATGTCGGTTCCGGCAGTTGATCCGCCAACAATAAATAAAACAGCAAAGACAAATGATGCAATAAATGCATAAGTAACAGTTGATAAGATTAAAAGAATTGGTTTAACATAGTTAGCTGGACTATAACCAATAGCAAGGCTTTCAGGGACACTAAATGGTAATACTTGAATATGATATTGTTGTAAAGTATTAATTCAAGGACATTCTTGACCATGAGCTACTCATAAAGTAGTTTCACCAAATAATGATCAACCATCTAATCCCGGAATAAAGTCAAATAAGAAACCAGAAAGAGCATTTGTTATTAAAAATGTTAAGGTTAACATCGCAAAGCGATGACCAACCTTCTTTCAGGCAAAAACAAATAGTGGGAAGTTACCAATTAACAACAAACCCCAGAATAATGCTGAGTATATTGTTTTAGCCCCAGCAATATTAGCTTTATAAACAAAGAAGCTACATAGCTTTGCTATACCTTGTAAAAAACTAGATAGTCCATAACTAAAGGCACCAGTATTTTTAATGAAGCATGCGGTTAAAAAGGCAAAGACAATACCACATAACCCAGCAACAATATACTTAAGACTAACACTTTTATTTAAATAAAGTTTAGCAAAAGGAATAGGCTTAGAGTGTAAATGTCTAAGTTCATATTTGCCATAATTAAAATTCGTTCGTTTATCGAATGTTCTTTTTTTCATGCCTATATTATAAATAAAAAATAAGAAGCGTTGCTTCTTATTTTCCTTGTTCAGCGATTCTTGCTGATTTTCCTGAACGTTTTCTCATATATGAGATATAAGCGCGTCTTACTTTACCACGTTTTTCAACTGTTACTTTAACAATTTGTGGTGAGTGCATTGGGAAAGTCTTTTCTACTCCGTTTTCTTTTCTTAATAAGAAAGTTCTAGAGTTTCCTTGCCCACGAATCTTTAAACAAACACCAGTATAAGTTTGGATTCTGGCTTTTTTACCTTCAATAATCTTGTAACTTACAGATACTGTATCGCCAGCTTTAAAGTTAGGAATATCATCACGCATTTGTCCACGAACAATTCTGTTAAGAATTTTTTGTTTATTAATTTTAGCCATAACTATTTAGCTTCCTTTTTTGTTTTTCTGGCTGCTTTTTTCTTAGAAAGTTTACGTTTTGCTTTCTTAGCTGGTTTTTTCTTTGATGCTAAGAATTTAGCATAGATTCCTTGTTTCTTTAGAAGACTTAAAACTGTGTCACATGGTTGGGCACCTTGTGATAATAGTTTTAGTGTTAATTCTTCATTAATTTTTGCTTTACCAGTTGCAGGATCATATGTACCTAATAAATGTAAATAAGCACCATCACGTCTTTTACGTGAATCGATTGCAATGATTCTATAAGCTGGTAATTTGTGTCGACCTAACTTTGTTAAACGAATTTTTACCATTGTAAACTCCCAATGTGTTTGCTTTCTTAATATGCGTTTATATATTATATGTAATTTTTGAAAATTTACATATTAAATAACATAAAATTATAAATATGAAACAAATCGGAATCTTATACGATGCAGAAAGTAAGAAAATCTTCTTACTTCCTGAACAAGTTAAAACATTAACAAGTAAAGGAATCGGCGTTAATGTTTTGTCTGGAATTGGCAAAAAATTAGGTATCAATGATGCTAGTTATATGTCAGCGGGAGCAAAGATTTTTGAAAGTTGATCTGGTTTAATTGATGCTTCAGATATTATTTTAAAAACTAATGCTTTTGGAACAAAAGAATTGGCAAAAATGGATAAAAAGATTGCCATCACCATGAGCAACTTTTTAACGAATGTTGATATGGTTTTTGATATGTTGCAAAACAATGTTACAGGTTTGGAATGATGCAGTTTATCTTCTCATTCAGGATATGTGTTTTTTCCCGAACTTGAAGAATTAAAAGCTAATTTTGTTATGAAAGCAATTAATGATGCTTTAGCATCAAAACTTGCAAAAAAACCAAAAGACCAATTAGTCATTAAAGACAAACCAAACCTTTTAATTTTGAATGCGACTTTTGCTGGTGTAGCTATAGCTAAATTAGCATTGGCAGCAGGATTTAATGTTACATTAGCAGACAATGATATTAAATATACCAGAGAATTAAAATCATCAGGTTTAGAAAAACTAAATATTATTGATGCAAATTATGACACTCTAGAATGACAAATTCGTGACAATCACATCTTTGTTAATACTTGTATTAACCCTAGCGATAGAACAAAAACCAGAATTACAAAACAAATGGCAGAAATTATGCCAACAGGAGCATTATTGATTGATGCTGCTTGTGAAAATGGTTATGCTTTTCACTTTATTAAAAAATATGCTGATACATCAATTAAATGAAACAAAATTGAAAAATCCTTCTATCTTGCTATAGCAAATATTACTGATCTAACACCATTAGAAGCTAGTACGATAATTTCTAAAAACTCAGTTGAATATTTAATTGAAATTGCCCAAAATGGTATTAATTCTCCAACAATTAATAAAATTGTTTGTTGCCAAAATGGAGAAATAACAAATAGTAATTTAAACAAAGTTTTAAACTTATATTAGTTTCTTTAAAAAACTAACAAAATTATCAACTTGTTCTTGTGAGACTGAGCTGCTTGTAAAGATAGCACAGTCTTTTTTGTTTTTAATTGTTTGCTTAGTTACTTTAATGTTTTGTGGATCAACAAACATTACATGTTTTTGTCTTGTTTTTAATAGTTCAAATAAAGAATGACCATTATGACTTTTTGGATCAGACAAGACAAAAACAATATCATAAGGTTTAGTTTCTAAAGCATTTAATTGTCGTAAACGACTTGAATGGCAAATTGTATTTTTGAATTTAATTTTAGCTGGTGGAGTAAATCATGGTTGAGTATGAAGATACTTATCTTCATCCATTGTTGTTTGAGCAACAACATACACATATGGCATGTCCAACACTTTTTTCAAATCTTTTTTAGTTTTGTAAATAGTTAGATTGTTGCCACCAGTTTTTTTCGCAGCAATCGCTTCTACATGATCTTTATCACCATAATAAGCAACATGATAACCATGTAAAATTGCATATTTTATCTTTGATAAAACACTAAAGACATATGGGCAAGTTAAGTCATATACTTTTCAACCTTTTTCTTGGGCATAATCTATGGCTTTAGGATCTGTTCCATGAGCAGAGAAAATGACAACATTTCTTTGTGTTTTAATTGATTTAACTAATGCTAAACGATCATGAGATTTATTTTCTAGGATTTTAACATTTTTATGTTTAAGCAATTGTTTTAACAATTGGCTATTGTGAACAATGTTGCCAACTAGATAAATATTAGCTGATGGATAATCAGCAATTATTTGTTGAGTTTTTTCTACAACCCTTGCAACGCCTTTGCAAAAACCACACGGTTGGACAATATGAATTTCCATATACTAATTATCTATTTTTTATATGAAAAAAATCATAATCTATATAATTAACTCTATATGGCTGATTTAAAAGAACAAATTAAACAAAGTCTTAATATGGGTAAAACTGGCTTAGAAATGAAAGCCAATTTATCTACAAAGGAACCTAAGATTCAACAAAGTTGAATTGAATCTAAAGTTTATCAACAAGTTTTAGATAGAAACCATAAGGAGAATAAACAATGAATCTTACATGATGGACCACCATATGCCAATGGTGATCTACACGTTGGTCATGCACTTAATAAAATCCTTAAGGATATTATTGTGCGTTATAAAAACGCTCAAGGATATTATGCTCCTTTTGTTTTAGGTTGAGATACTCATGGATTACCAATTGAGCACGCTTTAAGCAAAAAATTAGGAAAAGAATATAACCAATTGCCAATTAATCAAAAACGTCAAAAATGTTATGATTTTGCTTTAGCAAACATTGCTAAACAAAAAGAACAATTTTCGAAGTTTGGTTTGTTTACTGATTATGACAAGTTCTATATGACTATGTCAAAGGACTATGAAACAAGACAACTTAATTTGTTTCTTTCCATGTTAGAACAAAATTTAATTTTTCAAGCCCTAAAACCAGTTTATTGATCTTGATCAAGTCAAACAGCTTTAGCTGAAGCAGAAATTGAATATAAAGATTTAGAAGCACCTTCTATCTATGTTGGTTTTAATGTCATTGATGGAAAGAAGCTTTTAGAAAAAGATGATCAAATTATTATTTGAACAACTACACCTTGAACAATTCCAAGCAACTTAGCTGTTGCTATTAACCCAGAATTTGAATATGCAAGAGTTAAAGTTGGCAAACACTACTATGTAGTAGCCAATAAATTAGTTCCGGCAATAACAAAAGCTTTAGGTTGAAAAGATGTTGAATTAGACAAAACCTTTAAAGGAAAAGATCTTGAAAAGGTAATGTATGCTCATCCTTTATATAACAAGCCTTGTCCTGTTATTCTTGCCGAATATGTTTCGATGGAAGATGGAACAGGATGTGTGCATAATGCCCCAGGCTTTGGCGATGATGACTATCTTGCTTGTAAAGCATATAAGATTGAACCATTCTGCCCAATTGATAAATTAGGTAGATTTACATCTGAACTTAATGATGAACAACTAACAGGAATCTTCTATGAAGATGCTAATGAAAATATTGTTAGTCGTTTAAAAGCTTCTGGCAATTTATTAAAGGCAACTAAAATCACTCACTCTGCTGCAATTGACTGAAGAACAAAAAAACCAGTGTTATATCGAGCAACTAAACAATGGTTTGTCAATATTGATTCAATTAAGAAACAAATTCTTAAGAATTTAGATGCAGTTAAATTTAATTCCCAATCAAACAAGAACCATATGAAGGAAATGATTGAGAATCGTTCAGAATGATGCATTTCAAGACAAAGAGTTTGAGGTGTTCCAATCTGTATCATCTATGATGATAAGGAACAACCAATTCTTGATTTAGATTTAAATAAACACATTGTTGACATCTTAGCAAAAGAGGGAACCAATGTTTGATTTGAAAAACCTGTTGAATATTTCTTAACTGACAAATATTCTGGCAAAAGTTATAGCAAATGTATGGATACCATGGATGTTTGGTTTGACTCTGGCTCTAGTCATATGATGTTTGAATCTTTAGGTTGAGATAAACAATGTGATCTTTACCTAGAAGGTAATGATCAATATCGTGGTTGATTTAACTCTTCAATTATTACTTCTACAATTGTGAAAAAAGTTTCGGCTTTTAAACAATTAGTATCACATGGTATGACAGTTGATGAACAAGGCCGCAAAATGTCTAAATCATTAGGCAATGGTGTTGATCCTTTTAAGGTTTGTCAAAAATACGGTGCTGACATTTTAAGAATGTGAGTTGCTAATAGCAACTATCCTGCTGATGTTTCTATTTCAGATAATATTCTTAAACAAATCTCAGAAATGTATCGAAGAATTCGTAACTCATTATTTAGATTCTGTCTAAGTAATATTGACGACTTTAACTTTGACAAAGATGCCAAATATTTCTTTAGCAATGAAGATTTATATGTTTTAAATCAATTAAAACAAAATATTGAAAAGATCAATAAAGCTTATGAAGCATTTGATTTCTCAGTTGTAGTTAAGACAATTAATGCTCACATCATTGAATTAAGTAGCTGATATTTTGATTTAATCAAAGATACACTATATTGTGATGAAACAAATAATGAAAAGCGAAGAACAATTCAAACTGTATTGTATTTCTTGCTTAATAGTTATTTGTGTTTCTTAGCTCCAATTATTCCTCATACTGCATTTGAAGTTCACAATTACTTTAAGAAGGATAACAAACAACCAAATGTCATGTTAGAACCATGAGTGTTCAAATTACCATTTGAAGTTGAAACAATTAATGTTGACATGTGAACACAAATCTTCAAGCTAAAAGATTTAGTCTTTACTCAAATTGAAAAAATGCGTAATGATAAGATTATTGCTAAAAATAATGAAGCAGAAGTTAGCTTGTCATTTAACAACCAATATAAGATTGATCCAGCCTTATTAAAGAGAATCTTTAATGTTGCTAAAGTAGAAATTAATTCAACTAAAGATGATAAGTATGGTGTTAAAGTTGTAAAAACAAAATATGTTAAATGTATTAGATGTTGAAATTATTTCCCAGCTGATCAAATTGAAAATGATTTGTGCCCACGTTGTGCAAAAATTATTAAGAAATAAATTTATCGTTGGCAATACAAACTAGGTCTTTTCCTAGTTTTTTATTTACATCCTCAACAATTTTGTTGAGTTTGTTTTTCTTTTTGGGGGTTAATGATTGTTCTAATGTTTCAGCATTATCAATCTTTCTCAGTTTAGAGATATTGATGCCTAATAGCTGGATCATTGCTGAACCATCTCAGACACTTCCTAATAACTTGGTTGCATAGTTAGCTAAATCTTCTCATTTATTAATGTAACGATTTAATGATTGGTTTTTTACTTTATTAACTTTGTTAATCTTATAAATAACACCAACACATGAACCAGCCATTTTATATGCTTCTAATTTTGTTTGTAGTTCTTGTGCAATATATTTTAAAGTTGTTTCAATTTCAACAATATCGTTTGTTGGATCTAAAAGTGTATGACTAACAGATTGAGATTTAGGATCGTTTTTGCTCACATCAACAAAATCATCACTATTTCCTAAAGCATTTTGTCATGTGAACCATCAGTTACGATCAAGGGTTGCCTCTAATAGTTTAATATCGTCGTAATTAGCTAAATCACCAATTGTTTTAATGCCAATGCTTCGCAAAGCTTTAGCAGTTGGCGGACCAACAAAATACATTTCTTCGATGGAAAGTGGCCAGATTTTAGTTTTTAATTCTGCTTGTGTTAAGACAGTTGTGATGCCAAGTGGTTTATTTAAATCGGTAGCCATTTTTGCTAAAAATTTATTGTAGCTAATACCAATAGACAGAGATAGACCCAAATCTCTTTTAACATTACGTTGTAATGTTTTTGCTAATAAAACTGGGTCATTATGGTAATGTTTAATTGTTTTAGTCACATCTAAAAAGCATTCATCAATTGACATTTCTTGACAAATATTAGAAAAATGTTTTTTAATGTAATCAAAAAAT
>JAZLIV010000013.1:0-5991 GCA_045617545.1 Mycoplasmoidaceae bacterium
ATCCATTGTTCTAGTTATTCAATAGTCTTTTTTAAGGTTTTCGTATTTTTGAACATAGGGTTCTAAGCTTTCAAGACTAGTTCATGGGTCAATTTCGGATTGTTTAAATGATTCAGAATATCATTCTGAAGTCAAATCACCTTTTCCTTCAGTTTGTCAATCTTTGCCTAGAGGCACTGGATTGTGTTGATACAGATATGAAATTGAATACATTACTTTCTTCATTAATGCTTCCATATCAGCAAAAGAATTTACATTTTTATATCCATCTTTTAAGATGGCATATCTTTCAACACCGTTTTTAATATCGTTTGTAAAGTCATTCTTGCTGTTGTTGACATAGAAGTTAGTCATAATTGGTAAACCATAGTCAGCAGTAGCATCTTCTTTTTTCTCATCCACTACAACTTGGAAGTGTCCTGAACCCGTGTTATCAAAGAATTCAACAACAACTGTTCTTGTTTTATCAGCAATCATGATATGTAAGTGGTGAGTACCACTTAAATCACCTTTAATATTTAAGTCTGTAGATCTTAATAATTCAATTGCTTCATCAACACTATCAGCATTGTCTAGAACATATCTAGGAACAAACAATTGATGTAATTGGAAAGCATTTGGATTGTTTGGTTGAGTTTCAGGATTGATTGTTGGTTGTTCGGTTTCAGGATCAATTTTATCTGGTTCCATTGAAACAACGTTATGTGAACAAATAACACCTGCATCATTAATTCCATCTAATGTAATATTAGGAACTAATTCTAATTGTTTATCATAGTCACCATTTAATAATTTTGATTCTCTTAACCCAAAGTGAGTTGCCATGCCAATAGACGCATGTCTATTTTTAGCTTTGTTTTGTTTTACTCTAACAACAAATTCTGGTGTGTCATTGAACACATAGTCAAAATTTCTTCCATAGAAATTTCCTTTTCTAACAGATGAACAACCAAAAGCTTCTGCGCTTTGTGTTGTAACAAAGTCACTATCATATGTGTAATCATCAAATGTGATTTCATGTAGGTATGGAGCAATATGTTTTACTTCTGTATACATTTTGCCACATGAAGTGGCAGGAACCACTGCCAAACC
Source organism: Mycoplasmoidaceae bacterium (assembly GCA_045617545.1). Taxonomy (GTDB): domain Bacteria; phylum Bacillota_I; class Bacilli_A; order Mycoplasmatales; family Mycoplasmoidaceae; genus Hennigella. The sequence continues at coordinate 1,093 of JAZLIV010000013.1, forward strand.
ACTAGCTAATGCTAGGGGAGCAATTATTTTGCTCAATTTTTTACTATTCTTTTTCATGTAAAAATTATAAGTTATAATAATTAAGTTAAATCAAAGATTTAACACCATAAAAATTGATCAAGCCGTTGTTGGTTCAAAATAGTTATTACTAGAGAGCCTGTGGTGGTGGAATACAGACATAACTAGAACCAACTATTCACTTGATTAAACAACTAAATAGAATTTAAGAGCACATTAATTTGTGAAGCTATGTGGTACCGCCGTAATTGGTCATAGCATCCAAATTTGGTGTGCTTTTTGTTTTGAAAGGATATATATGGTCATTAACAATAAAGATTTACTAATTGCTCAATTTAAACAAATGCTTGGTCAACAAGATACAGTTGCCAAGTTAATTGAAAATAAAAACATTTTCTTTAAAAGAAATGTTGCTACTTTATATGAACAATTAAAACAACTACCACCTGAAAATCGTCGTGATGCGGGATTAGAGATTAATGCTTTTAATCAAGAATTAACAACATTATTTGAAAACGCTAAAGCCAAATTAGAAGAAGCAAGTGAATTAGTTGGTAATACATTAGACTATGATCTAAATATTGATACTTATAACTTAGCCAAAGGATCAAGAACAATTTTATCAATTGTTTATGATCAAATTATTTCTTATTTTAAGGCTTTAAACTTTCAAATTGTCGATGGTGATGAAGTAACAACTATTGAAAACAATATGGATCGTTTAAATATTGATCCAACCCATCCTGCTAGAGATGCAAAGGATACATTCTATATTGACTCAGTTAGAATGTTACGAACACATTGTACATCAACAACCGCTCAAGTTATTCATGGTCAAGATAAAGAAATAAAAGTCTTATCTTATGGTAATGTTTATCGTAATGATGATGACGATTTAACTCACAGCCATCAATTTAGTCAAATTGATATTGTGTGAGTTAAAAACAACTTATCTATTAATCACTTAAAGTCCTTAATGGATGGATTAATGAAACACATCTTTGGTAAAGATGTTAAAACAAGATATCGTTTAAGTTACTTCCCTTTTACTGAACCAAGTTTTGAGGTGGATGTTACTTGTTTTAACTGTAATGGTAAAGGTTGTCCAATGTGTAAACAATCTGGTTGAATTGAAATCTTAGGGGCAGGAATGTTACATAAAAATGTTTTAAAGGCTGCTAACATTAAGCGAATTAATTCTGGTTTAGCTGCTGGAATTGGAATTGAAAGAATTGCCATGTTAAAGTATGGTATTAGAGATGTCAGAGACATCTATAATAACGACTTTAGATTATTAAGTCAATTGAAAGGAGTTAAATAATGTTGTTTACAAGAAAATTAATAACAAAGTTTATTCCTGATTTTGTTAATGTAACTGATGAAAGATTTGTCCAAGTTGTTAATGCTTTAGGGATGGAAATTGAATCAATTAAGAAATATGAACCAATTGATAATGTGGTAGTTGGTCAAATCCTTTCATATCGTCCAGTTGAAGGCACACACTTAAGTTTGTGTCAAGTAAAAATTAATGACATCCAAACTAATACGATTGTGTGTGGTGCTTCACATTTAAAAGAAGGTGTTAAAGTGTTGGTTGCCCTTGAAGGGGCACAATTACCTAATGGTTTAACCATTAGTAAGAGAATGATTCATGGCATGGAATCAAATGGCATGATTTGTTCATATGGTGAATTAACAAATAATGATGCTGTTGTAGCAGATGCAGAAAAAGATGAAATCATTATGTTAGAAGAAGGAGAAGTAGGTTCATCTAACTGAATGCCATTAATTGGTTTAGATGATACTATTTATGACATTACTGTTCCAGCTAACAGAAATGATGAAAACGCATATTTAGTCTTTTGCTATGAACTTGCTCATAAATTAAATTTAAGATTTAATTTTGATTGAAGAAAATCTGTTGGTTCTCTTTCTTCATCAACCAACCAAATTGATGTGGAAATTGGTGCATGTACATTCTTAAGTTTTCTTGATTACAATATGTCAGCAAAGATGCATCAACGTTCAAATTGAGCAACTAAATCATTATTAATGAACCATGGGATTAAACCATTTAACCGCTTATTAGATACTTTATCAATAATTACATTACTAACAAATTGTCCAACTCATGTTTATGACGCTGATAAACTTCATGGTCGAATGAGCTGTCGCATGGCAACAGAAGATTTTAAATTTGTTGCCCTAAATGGTAATACATATTCTTTAACAAAGAATGATATCTTGATCTATGATCAAGCTCAACCTGTATCATTAGCAGCCATTATTGGTTCTGATAGTACCAAAATAACAAGTAAAACAATTCGTTGTCGGATTGAAGTAGGAAACTTTAATTTTGCCCAAATCAGAACGACAGCAATTAGAATCAATTGCGAAACTGATGCAAGTAAAAAAGCATCACGTCCTTTAAGCAATTATCTAAACATTGTTGCTTTAGGTTTAATTAGAAAACATCTTGGTCAACCAACAAAACAAGTTGTATGATGCCATCCAAATTGAAACCGAAATAAGATTAAACTAGATTATCAAGTTCTATCTTGGTTCATTAATGAACCATTAACAAAGAATTTTGTTATTAGTTCATTAAGAAAATTAGGTTATTGAAATAGTTTCTTTTCACCAAATAAATTCTCTGTTCCGCCATGAAGAATGGATGTACAAAATCAACAAGATTTATTTGAAGATGTTCTAAAAATTATTGATGTTAATAAACTTAAACCAATTGCTATTTCTGATATCTTATTACCACTAGCTGATAATCATGAATATGAATTAAAACAAACGATTAAAAATGTTTTAATTAATAACTATTTTAACGAAGTTAAAACATATAACTTAACCCATAAAAATAGTATTGATAAATTTAATGTCTTTAATTTAAAAGATCCAATCAAAATTATTGTTAACAACTCTAATCGTGAATATTTCCGTTTAAGTCTGTTTGATAAGATGTTAAAGATCTATAAATACAATGATGCACGAAAATTGGATTTAATGCCAATCTTTGAGATGCAAAAAATCTTTACTAATACTGATAAAACACTAAACATTACATGTTTAGCATTAGATAAATATGATATTGATCCAATTACAAGAAGTACTTTAGCAACGAACCTAAACTACTTTAAATCGGTAGTGAACCATATTGCTAAAGTATTAAATGTTAATGTTTCATATAAACCAGCGGAAGTGAAAGAGTTCTATGCTAATGAATCATTAGCCATTATCTATGACAACCAAATTATTGGTTATATGGGTAAGATTAAAATTAGTGTTTTAAAACCTTATGATTTAAACAATAAAAAAATCTATGGTTTAACTTTAAACATTGATACATTATTAAATAATTACAATCATCAACATTTTATGATTGAACAATTTGGTATCTTCCAACGTTTATCAAAAGATGTAAACATTATCTTAGATCATGCTAATGTTCATTTAGTCCATAAAAAGATTCAAGACATTAAACAATTACCTGATGTTGCTACCGCTAAAATTATTAACATCTTTAAAAAAGATGGTAAAACAATTTATACGGTTAGATATTATTTAGTTGATACAAAACAATTTACTAGTCATGATCTTGAAATCATTACAAAACAAATTGAAAGTTTAAGTAGTATGTAATTGCAATTCAAACTGATCAAAATATTTATTTGTTTCTGATGGTTTGAATCATACCAAGTCCACTAAAATGGATTTGGTATTTATTTTATAGTGGACTTGAATGGTATAACTAGCATAATCAGCAAAACGTTTGATGTTGCTTAATGCTGATTGAACAATTTCAATGATTTTATTTTCAAAACGTTGTTGCTCAATAATATAAGTTATTCCCGTTTGACTATAAACAGTAGTAATTAAATCATTAAGATTTACTTTCTGACTGATAGTTTCAACAATTGAATAGTGATAATATTCCTTTTGTGGATGTAAAGGATTAACTTCTTTTGGTTTTAAACTGTTTTCATCACGAATTAAAACATTGGCTGTTATGGTGCTACCACCAATAATGGCAGCAGAACTGCCTGAAATAACTGCCACAACTTTTTTTGACATTTTAATCATAGATTACCCACTTTCAACTATCATCAGTTTCTTTAATTTCTTTAGCGATTATTGCCATAAAAGCTTTTGGTTGGTCGCTACTAAAATTAAAGTTATTGGTAATAATTAATTTCGTGATGGTATTGTCTTGTCTTATTTGCAAGGTTAGTTCATAATAACCATGACTATATTTAGGAATAAAAAATCCTTTTATTCCACTTGGGTCGAAAATAATTTCATTATTTTCTTCATTGAATTTAGTGCAATCATCAAGGTTAATAATGATGCTATCGCTAACCAAATGATCGATTGTTAAAATCTTTTCAATTGTTTTAGCTTCTAATAATGGATCAATTCAATAAGTGAATTTAACTTGTCCTGATAAGACTTGAAAATTGGTTGTTGCACTTAATTTCACTAAAGTATTAAATGGTTGATTTAAATCTTGTAAAGAATCCCTAGTGATTCTTATTTTATGACTTGAGGCAATACATTCATGGCCTAATGGCAATGTATAGCCAGTGATGTTATCAACAACCATGTCTTGATTAATCATATGAGTGTTAGTGTAATATAAAACAAAGTCTCAGCGTTGCTCTAATGTTTCAACCATTAAGGGATCAAGATCTTCTTGTTTAATATCATCACCAGCCCCTTTGGCTGCTTCGGGATCAATAAATAAACTTAATTCTAAGTCTAATTTAGTATTATTTAAATCTTGTTTTAAATATTCATTTTGACTAACATCAACATTAAATGTTGCTGAATATAAATCAGCATATTGTTTATTGTGTTCAACCCCAGCTTGCG
>JAZLIV010000014.1:0-2183 GCA_045617545.1 Mycoplasmoidaceae bacterium
ATAGTTAAAGTTGGCGTTCAATGGTATGCTTCTTTCATATCAAGATATCATTTATCTCGTCTTCACTCTTCTTGTTCACTATCAGGTCCGTCTGCTTTATGGTCACTATGAACTATATAAATATATGCTTGTTTTTGCGCCATTATTCCTTGTAACGATTCTAATGTTACTATTAGATCATCACTAAAATTTGTCGCATCAATTTCTACATAGTTATTTGGATCAAACTCCGGTGTCTTGTAATAAATTGTCCCATATTCAATTTTCTTACCACAGCTAGTAGCTAAACTAGCAGTAGCAATTACAGTTAAGGGAGCTGTAACTGATAAAATTCATTTACTTAACTTTTTCATACAACTTAATTATAAAAATAAAAAATAGGCTTAAGCCTATTTTTATCAATTAATTATTTTTCTCAGCAAGTTTTGTAAAGAATGTATAAAATTCCAGGAAGTAATCCAAGAATTAGTAATACTACAGTAATTACAATTTCCTTGTTTGTAAAGTTTTTAATACTTTTTGCCATAATTAATCTCCTATATTACTATTGTAATATATTTATTGAATTTTACTCATAGCATTTAGTAAATCAACAACGTTTAAAATAATTGAATCTTGGGTTGTTTTTGAAAACTTTCCAATGTTATTAATTGTTTCTTCAACAGATTGGTGAACTAGACCATCACGGTGAGCGATTTTACCATTGCCAGAAGCAATAGTTAAACATAAAAATCCACAAGCTAGCGAAGCTAATATCTTAAATGAGCAAGAAGGTTTTGCTCCATCGCATAAGATTCCGCCTTGGCTAACAAGATGCATATTTAATAAGTCATTAACTAGAGATCAAGTTCATCCTTCTTGGAAAGCAATACCACCAATTGTGCCACAACCAGCAGCTAATGCTGAACCACACATTCCACAAAGATGCCCAACTTTTGATTTAATCTTTCATGTAATAAAGTGAGCAAAAGCTAAAGCCTGTAATTTTGTTAATTCTGGTACTTTGAATTCTCTTGCAAAAACTTCTTGTGGTATAGAAACAGTCAGACCATGATCACCAGAAGATGACGAAGTCATTACTGGTAAAGGACAACCATACATTCTAGCATCAACAGCAGCACAAACATCAGATAACACTTTTGTTGTTCAATGATCTTTTTTGAAACAACTATTTGCATCATCACCTTGTAAAATTTTCATTCAAACTCTGGTTATTGCGCCTTGGTCTGGATGAGCATAACCTTCTTTTTGGACAACTTCATTCATTTCAATTCCGTTGCGTAAAAATGCCAAGTCTTTTTCATCTAGCTCTTTGCAAAGTTTGTAAACTTGATGAATAGATAAATGATCAACTTTTTCATCAAAGTCATAGCCAGCAGCGTTTTCACCTGAAATTTCTGATGGGTCAAGAGTTTCTTTACCATTTAATTTAGCTTGAATGATATTATCATGAGAATATTGGATAATAACATCTGCTTCATTGCCTTTATCATCTTTAGCAACACAACGAGTATAAACTGGGTGCGAACCAAAATCAACTTTTACTTCAATTGCTGGATTATCTTGTGCTCCAAGCTTATTAGCTTGTGAAATTGTTTCTTCAGTTAAGTCATCCAGACAACTTAACTTTTTAATTGGGTTTTTAAGAATGATTCCTGCTGCGGTAATTACTTTCATACCACAACGTCCTAGTCGTGGCACACCAACACGTGAATCATTCCGAAAGACATATGGTGAAGTATATAATGTGGCCGAAACAAAGTTTCCTGTTAGCAAGCTTGCCGCTTTGGCAGCAGCTAGTGACACAATCCCAATTTCTGTACAACCTAAAGCCGGTTGCACTTGTTGATGAATTAAGGCTAACAAAAACTCCTTATCGGATAGTTGATCAATGGTTTTCATAGATACCTTCTTTACCTATATTATAAATTTTTATAAACAAAAAATATAGGTAAACCTATATTTTATTTTTTCTCTAGTTGTTCTTTTGCTTCTTGTTCGTTAGCAATGTCATTTTTAGGTTTTTCATCTTCATGGAATTGAATATCTTTCGTAAACTTTAAAGTATATTTACAATGTTTTGCTAAACCTAGTTTAGATGTTTCTTTATAACCATCGATCAATTCATTACCAGATTCATATAGGATGGCAATTGTATCATCAATTCTAACAAGTTGTCTTTG
>JAZLIV010000015.1:0-5129 GCA_045617545.1 Mycoplasmoidaceae bacterium
TTGAAAATAATAAACTTACAATTAAATTTATTTCTAGTGAAACGGGAAACTCTTTTGAAGAAATTGATTTATTAAAATCTAATGTTGATTCATTTGAAGTAAAACTTAACCAAAAATTATTCATTTCTCTTTTGAGTACAATTAATAGTGAAAACATAACATTTAATTTTAGTGGAGCCAATTCTCCAATCATTTTATCTTCAGATAACCCATACTTTTTAAACTTAATTCTTCCTTCAAGAAGTTTATAGTTGATGTTTACCTTTTACTATTTTTTCAACCAAACTTAATAAATCATTTATATAGTAAACGGTTACATTTAACCGTTCGCTTATTTCTTTAATACTAAAACCCATTGATTTTAGATAAATTACATTTTCAATCGTTTCTTGTTTATATTTTGTAATATATTCACAAGCTTCAGATATTAAATTATTCAATAATAATTTTTCATCTGAATTTATATAACTTACATTATTTTTGTCAAATTTTCTGTGAGGTGTTTGTTGATATTGTTCAAAAGATGAAGACATATTCAAAATTAATTCACCATTTTTCAAAAACTTTCTCACCTCTTTAATAGTTGTTGAATAACAATTATTAACTAAAACAACATTAAAATTTTCCTTTTTTTTGTATTTTTCTAAAGTTATTTTTATTCCATTCCATACAAAATAAAATAAATCACCTTTTTCAAAAGGAACTGAACTAAAATTTTTATTTATTTTATAAAAAATTAACTTTGTTAAATCTTCACGATATTTATTAAAAAAATACAAAGGAATATTAACATCTTTTGTTTTTTTATAAATTCTGATCATCTTATATTCTTTTGGAGTTAATTTTTCCATATGTTAACTAGGTTTAATAATGTTTTTATATATGGAGAAAATCGCGAATTTTTTAATCTTAAAATTTATTTATATAAATTAAAAAATATATATAATTATTACCAAACATAGAAAGCTAAGAATGCAAAAACGATTTAATGTATTTACCCCAAGAGGTAGAGAATTACGTGCTGCTACTAAACAAGCAAAGCTTGTTGAAGCACTAAAAGATAAATACAGAAAAATGAGCAATGAAGAATTATCTTCTCGTACTCAATTTTTCTTAGATGAATTAAAACGTGGTGTTTCTTTAGATGGTATCTTACCAGACGCTTTAGCTACAGCTAGAGAAGCAATTTACCGTGTTCACGGTTTATATGCTTATCCTGTGCAAGTAATTGGTGCTATTGTTATTCATAAAGGAAACTTAGCTGAAATGTATACTGGTGAAGGTAAAACCTTAACCATCATTCTTACTGCATACTTAAACTCACTAACTAAACAAGGTGTTCATATCGTAACTGTTAATGAATACTTAGTAAAACGTGACGCTTTATTTTGCGCACAAGCATTAAACCCGCTTGGTATAACTGTAGGTTATAACGTTGCTGATATGGATAGCGAAACTAAAAGAAAAATGTTTGCTTGTGATATCACATACACAACAAACTCTGAACTTGGTTTTGATTATTTAAGAGACAACATGGTTAAAGAATACTCTGATAAAGTTATTAGAGATCTTAATATGGCTATTATCGACGAAGTCGATTCAGTTTTAATTGATGAATCTAGAACCCCATTAATTATTTCTGGTCAACCTAAAAAAGATGTTTCTTTATATGTTGATGTTGATAGGTTTGTTAAAACATTAACTAAAGATGATTACATCATTGATGATGAAACAAATACCATTTCACTAAATGATAGCGGTGTTGATAAAACACAAAAATATTTTAAAATTAGAAATTTATACAACATTGAAAATTCTGACCTTGTTCATAAGATTAGAAATAGTTTAATGGCTAATTTTGTGTTCAGATATGGTGTTGAATATATTGTTAGGGACAATAAAATTTTATTAGTTGACCACTTTACTGGTCGTATTCTAGAAGGGCGAAGTTATAACGCTGGCTTACACCAAGCTATTCAAGCAAAAGAAATGGTTAAAATTGATCCTGAAAATGTTATTGTTGCTACAATAACATATCAAGCATTTTTCAGACTTTATAAAAAATTATCTGGTGTAACCGGTACTGCACTAACTGAAGCAGATGAATTTATTAAAATTTACAACATGATAGTTGTTTCTGTTCCAACTAACAGAAAAGTTATTCGTAAAGATTTAACAGATTATGTGTTTGAAACAAAAACAGCAAAATGAGCCCACGTTGCCGCTGAAATTGAAAGATTGCACACTAAAGGGCAACCGGTTTTAGTTGGTACAGCATCGGTCGAAGACTCTGAAGAATTAGCTGCATTACTTCGTAATAAAGGTTTGCATTTTGAATTATTAAATGCTAAAAACCACGCCCGTGAAGCAGAAATTGTTGCACTAGCTGGTCAAAGAGGAGCAATTACAATTTCTACTAACATGGCTGGTCGGGGAACCGACATTAAATTAGGTCCGGGTGTTAAAGAACTTGGTGGTCTGTTTGTTATAGGAACAAACAGACACGAATCAAGACGTGTTGATAATCAATTGTGTGGTCGATCAGGCCGTCAAGGCGATCCTGGTATGACGCGATTCTTCATTTCAACTGAAGACCCATTATTTAAACGTTTTGGCATTGATAAAAAAGAAAAAACTGAAAAGAAAGTTAATGACCAAGAATTTTATGATTCATGATTCTTTAACCGTATGGTTAAGATGATGCAAAAGAAAGTTGAAGGTCTAAACTTTGACACTAGAAAAAACCTAACTGATTATGATGTTGTTTTATCCAACCAACGAGAAGTTGTATATAAACAACGTGACCAAATTTTAAAAAACGAAAGAAATATTCCAATTATTAGAAATATGGTTAACATTGTTGCTAAAGATTTAGTTAACATTTTCCTTTCGAAAGAAAATCCTAATTATGTTAATCCTGAAGCATTAGCTAGAGCAATTAACACTAGATTATTAGGTTTTGATGCTATCGAACCATCTTTGTTTGAAAAACAAAATATTGCAACTGTTGTTCCATTAGTCACAAGAATTCTATGAGGTTCAATAGAAGCTCGAATTGCAAGTTATAATCCTGAACAAATCCAAAAAGTTTTAAAAAGTATTATTATCCAAAACTTTGACTCAGAATGAACAACACACCTTGATATTATGAGTAAGATCCGTGAAGGTGTTACGCTTCGTTCATTAGAACAAAAATCTCCTCTCAACATTTATGTTGAAGAAGCCGATAAACACTTCACAACACTAAAGAAAAACGTTGCTCACAAAGTTGTTATTTCAATTCACCGTCTATATATTCCTAATATTGCTGGCATAATTAATGATCGTTTACATGATAGTAAGTTAATTACAGACAAACATTATGAAGAGTTGAAAACTAAGTTTTCTAGTGAGTCGAATAAGAATATTCGTATTGATTTTGCTGATTTGATTAGACAAAAAGCAAACACACAAGCTAATCAAGCACCAAAACCACAACCCGCTCAATGAGCTGCGAAAGAATCTTTAATTCGTCAACAAGAAGCTGATAAAAAGGCTGCTATTGCTGATGCAAAGGCTCGTGGTGACAATCCAACTGTTAGATTAAAAGATTTACAAGAAGAATCACAAACAGAGAAGAAATAATGAAAGTTCATTCACCTAAGAAACAATTTGAGTTGACAACAGAGATGACACCTAAAGGTGATCAACAACAAGCCATTAATAAACTTGTTGCTAACTTAAATAAAGGTGTTAAACATCAAGTTTTGTTAGGTGCCACAGGTACCGGCAAAACTTTTACTATTGCTAACGTTATTGCTAAGACACAAAAGAAAACTTTAGTGATTGTTCACAACAAAACTTTAGCTGGTCAACTATATAGTGAGTTTAAAGAGTTATTTAAAAATAATAAAGTTGAATATTACATTTCGTACTTTGATTTTTATCAACCCGAAGCATATTTACCAACAACCGACACATATATTGAAAAATCATCAAAAGTAAATCAAGAAATTGAAATGTTGCGTTTGTCAACAATTCAATCATTATCAACTGAAGATAAAGTTATTGTTGTTGCGTCTGTTGCAGCAATTTATCCAGCAGTTGATCCTAAAGTTTTTGATAAATACCGCATTATATTTAATACAGGTTCAAATTATAATTTGAAACAGTTGCAATATGATTTAGTTCGTCTTGCGTATAAACGAAATGATGTTAACTTAGAATCTGGTTGCTTCAAAGTTAAGGGTGATGTTGTTGAAATTATGGAAGGAAGCAACAATCAAGAGAAAATAAGAATTTCCTTCTTTGGTAATGAAATTGAACAAATCGCTAAGATAGATGTTAATAACAATACTGTTGAAGAGATTTGGAAAGCGTATGTTATTTATCCTGCCAACGAATATGTTGCTGATGCAAGTATGTTTGATATGTCATTAGCTAGAATAGCTAAAGAATTAAAAGAGCGACAAGCTTATTTCAAGAAACATGATAAGCTTTTGGAACATCAACGAATTACAGAGCGAACAAATAGAGATTTAGAAACATTAGCAGAAACTGGTTTTTGTCCTGGCGTTGAAAACTATGCTATGCATCTTGAATTAAGAAAACCAGGATCAACACCTTATACGATCTTTGATTATTTAGGTGATGATTGATTATTGGTTATTGATGAAGCACACATGACAATCCCACAAATCCGTGGTATGTATTTTGGGGACCATAGCAGAAAACAAACACTAGTTGATTATGGTTTTAGATTGCCTTCAGCATTGGATAACAGACCATTAAACTTTAAAGAATTTGAATCAAGAGTTAAACAAGCAATTTATGTTTCTGCAACACCGGCAGAATATGAAAAACAAAAATCCAACAATTTAATTGTTGAACAAATTGTTAGACCGACAGGACTAGTTGATCCTGTTATTCAAATTAAACCAACCACTAACCAAATTCTTACTCTTTGTGAAGAACTTGACGCACAAATTAAAAGAAAAGAAAGAACCATTATTACTGTTCTAACAATAAGGATGGCGGAAAACCTTACTAAGTTTTTGAAAGAGAAAAAATATAAAGTTGCATATTTACATAATGAATTAAAAACTTTTGAAAGAGATAAAGTTATTAATGCTTTACGAAAAGGTATTTTT
>JAZLIV010000016.1:0-2051 GCA_045617545.1 Mycoplasmoidaceae bacterium
ATTATTTTAAATAAACCCATCTATATTAAAAAGGTTACACCACAAAAAGCTTTCAATAACATTGAAAGTTTCCATGCTTTCAATATGGGTTTTGATGCCGCAGCAAAAAACCGTTGATTATATAAAACCATTAACTATGAAACATCTGGTGGAACTATTTTCCTAGTTAATAAAAATCGAGAACAACTTCTATCTGATTTAGAACGAACAAATGAAATCGAAAATGATCATCTAGATCATTTATATGTTATTTCTAAACCACCTAAACCAAAAAAACGTAAAATCTTACTAAGAGAATTAGTTAATGAAAAAATAAAACGATAAAAATATATTAAAAAGAGCTTTGCTCTTTTTATTTTATAATTGAAATATGAAAACATTATTTAAAAATGGGTATGTGATTGATACCCAAAAATTAAAAATTATCAAAGCGGATGTCTTAATTGATAAAGACAGAATTGTTAAGGTTGCAAAAAACCTTAAAGATAATAAAGCTAAAGTCATTAACATTAAAGGTAAATGAATTTGTCCAGGCTTTATTGATGGACATATTCATATTGAAAGTTCTAAGCTTTCACCAAAAGAATTTGCTAAAGCCTTAGCTGCTCATGGAACATCAGCAGTTATTGCTGATCCGCACGAAATTGCTAATGTTGCTGGAACAAAAGGAATTGATTATATGCTAGAAGCATCTAAAAATCTTCCCGTTAGTTTGCTTTATGCTATTCCAAGTTGTGTTCCGGCGACAATGTTTGATGAATCATATGAAACATTAAATGCACCACAACTTAAAAAATATGTGAAATTGCCACAAGTTCTAGGGCTAGCTGAAGTAATGAATTATGTTGCTGTTGTCAATAATGACAAAGCTATGTTAGCAAAGATTAAGCTGTTTCAAGATGCTAACAAAACCATTGAAGGTCATGCGCCAAAAATCACTGGTAAAGTATTAAAGCAATATGTTAGTCATGGTATTGGTTCAGAGCATGAATGTACTACTGCTGCTGAAGCAATTGAAAAACATAAACTAGGTCAATGAATTATGATTCGTAATGGTACAGTATGTCATAATCTAGTTGATTTATTACCATTATTTGGTAACAAATACTACAAACGCTGTATGCTTGTTGCTGATGACAAAGACCCAGTTGACTTATTAGTTAATGGGCATTTAGACCAAAATGTTAAATTAGCTGTTAAACATAAAGTAAATGTTTTAAAAGCTTTAAGCATGGTAACATATAACCCCGCTAAATACTTTCATTTACACGATTGAGGTATGATTAAAAAAGGGTTTAAGGCTAACTTTATTGTTTTAGACAATCTAAAACAAGTTGGCATCAACCAGGTTTATCATGATGGGTTATGTGTTTATCATACAAAAAAAGTGATTAAACTTAAAACACCAAAGATTAATAAACGAAAATATCATCACATTTTCCATTCAGTTAATATTAAACCTTTAAAGTTAAAAGATATCAAACTAAACATTAAAGGTAAACATTCAGTGAATGTCATTGATATTATTGTTGGTCAAGTCTTGACCAAGAAGTTAATCAAAACCCTTAACTTCAATGTTAATAATGGGATTGATGTTAAAAATGATATTTTAAAGATTGTGGTCTTAGAACGACATAAAGCCACTAACCACTTAAGCATTGGTTATGTTCATGGTTTTGGCTTTAAACATGGTGCTTTAGCTTCAACCATTAGCCATGACTCCCATAACATCATTGCCATTGGTAGCAATGATCAAGATATTTTATTAGCCATTAATAAGATTAAACAAATTAATGGTGGACAAGTGGTTGTTAACAACCACAAAGTCACTGCGACAATGTCTTTACCAATTGCTGGATTAATGTCTAATCAAAGCATTTATCAAGTCATTGCTCAATCTAAAAGAGTAAAAAAAGCCTTTATGAAGTTAGGTGTTAATAAGAATCTTTATCCATTTATGAATATGGGTTTTATCTCTTTAGCAGTTATTCCTAGTTTAAAAATTACCACTAAAGGTTTAGTTGATGTGGATAAATTTAAACTAATTAACT
>JAZLIV010000017.1:0-2661 GCA_045617545.1 Mycoplasmoidaceae bacterium
CCTGAATATGTTTACAATTGTAAACAAATCAACAAATGTTCACAAATTGGATGAATTGAATTAAATATTTCTTGTCCTAATGTTCATGGTGGCGGTATGGCTTTTGGAACTGACCCACAACTTGCTGCCAAAGTTGTTAAAGCCGTTAAAAAAGTTATTACCAAACCTTTAATTGTAAAACTTTCACCAAACGTAACGGATATAGTGGCAATAGCCAAAGCTGTAGAAAAAGCTGGGGCTGATGCAATCTCTTTAATCAACACTATTCCAGCGATGCGAATTAATTTAAAAACGAAAGAACCAATTTTAAAAAATAAATTTGGTGGCTATTCTGGTGATGCAATCTTTCCAATTGCTTTAAGAATGGTATATCAAGTTTCACATGCAGTCAAAATACCAGTTGTCGGTATGGGTGGTGTTTCATGTGCCGAAGATGTAATAGAAATGATGTTAGCAGGAGCAGCGGCAGTTGAAGTTGGCTCTGCCAACATTGTTGATCCGTTTGCTTGTAAAAAAATTATTGATGATTTACCAAAAGCAATGAAAAAGTACAACATTACTGCATTGAAAGATATTATAGGAGGATGTAAATAATGGGAAAAGATGTAATCATAGCTTGTGACTTTCCAAATAAGATAGAAGCTTTAAACTTTCTAGATTTATTCATTAAGGAAAAGCCATTTGTTAAAATTGGAATGGAATTATTTTATAGTGCTGGTCCAAGCTTCTTAAAAGAATTAAAACGAAGAGGACATAAAATTTTCTTGGATTTAAAACTTTATGACATTCCAAACACAATTAAAAGATGTTCTAAAGTTTTATCATATCAATATGTTGATATGTTTAGTATTCATGCCAGTGGAACTAGATCAATGATGAAAGCTGCCATGGAAGGAGCAAAAAGAGAAGATGGAAAACATCCTCTTGTAATTGCTATTACACAATTAACATCGACTGATCAAGAATCTATGGAAAGAGATATTCTTATTAATCAACCAATCGATAAAGTGGTTATGCATTATGCAAAGATAGCAAAGCAAAGTGGTTTAAATGGTGTTGTCTGTTCAGCACTTGAAACAGACATGGTACACAAAGCCTGTGGTAAAAAATTCTTAACTGTTACTCCTGGTATAAGATTTTCTATGGCTAATAAAGGTGACCAAAAACGGGTAATGACACCAAAACAAGCAAAGAAGGCTGGATCAGACTACATTGTTGTTGGTCGTCCAATAACACAAGCAAAGAATCCTGTTGCAATATATAAACGATGTGTGAGAGACTTTGTCGATAAGAGGTAATTATGAACAAAACAAAAATAGCAGAACAAATAGCAAAAGACTTATTAAACATTAAAGCTGTTTTCTTAAGTCCAAATGAACCATTTACGTGAGCTAGTGGTATTAAAAGTCCAATCTATTGTGACAATAGATTAACCCTATCAGATCCTACAATTAGAAAACGTATTGAAAAGTATTTAGCTAAATTGATTAAAGAAAAATATCCAGATGTCGAAGTAATTGTTGGTACATCTACTGCTGGTATTCCCCATGCAGCTATCGTTGGTTATATGTTAAAAAAACCAATGGGATATGTAAGATCATCAACTAAAGATCATGGTAGAAAGAATAGAATTGAAGGAAAAATACAACCAGGATCAAAAGTTGTTGTGATTGAAGACTTGGTTTCAACTGGTGGAACATGTATTGACGTAGTCAACCACTTACGAGAAAAAAATATTACAGTGTTAGGTGTTGTTTCTATTTGTACATATGGAATGCAAAAAAGTATAGAAGGGTTTGCACAAATTCATTGTGAAAACACTTCCCTAACAAACTTTGACACGATTGTTGAAGTTGCTGCAAAAGAAAAATTCATTCAAGAAGAAGACAAGAGTAGATTGATTGCTTTTAGAAACAATCCATCAGATGAAAGTTGAATAAGGAGATAATTATGAGAAGTTTAATTGATATTAAAGATTTAAGTGCAAAGGAAATTGATAATCTAATTAAAAAAGCATTAGACATTATCAAAAACAAGAAAAAATATGCACATGCTTGTGATGGCAAAAAAATAGCTACATTATTTTATGAACCATCAACTAGAACTAGATTAAGCTTTACAGCCGCAATGCTAGAACTTGGCGGATCAGTAATTGGTTTTAGTGATGCATCATCTTCAAGCGTTTCTAAGGGAGAAAGTGTTGCTGATACATGTAAAACTGTTAGTCAGTTTGCTGATATTATTGCAATGCGTCATCCTAAGGATGGATCAGCATTATCCGCTTCATTTGCAAGTGATATTCCATTAATTAATGGTGGTGACGGTGTACATTGTCACCCAACACAAACATTAGCTGACTTATTAACAATCTATCGTGAAAAAGGAAGATTAAACAATTTAACTATTGGTATGTGCGGTGATCTTAAGTATGGACGAACAGTTCATTCACTAACAATGGCAATGTCTCGATATAAAGGAATTAAATTAGTTCTTATCTCACCAGATGAATTAAAAATGCCTTCTCACGTAATTAATGACATTATTAAAAAGAATAAAATGCCATATAAAGAAGTTACTAAGCTAGAAGGAAATATAAAAGATTTAGATGTTCTTTATATGACAAGAATCCAAAGAGAACGATTCTTTGATCCAAAAGAATAT
>JAZLIV010000018.1:0-3642 GCA_045617545.1 Mycoplasmoidaceae bacterium
GTAAAACAATGTAAACCAGTTCCGCCTAAACCATATTCATCCATGGTGTCTTTGGAAACTAATGAACATCCATTTACTTTTAGTAAACCATAAACTGATGCATTAAATGGTGGAATGTAATTAATTAAAAATTTACTACCAGCAGTTGTTTTAATTCCTTGCGTGGTAATGTTATCTTTCAATGAGTAAGGAATGCATGAAAGTAAATTATCAGGGTCAAATTTAACATCTGATGGTTTAAAGATTGGGGTAATGATTGAATTAGTAAAAGCATACTTGTTAGCTAATGCTTTGGCATTATCAACAAGTTGTTGAGGGCTAACTTTACCAGATTTTAATTGTTCGTGGAGATTAATAATTGCAGATTTCATTTTATTTACCTACCACGTATTTATCAGCAACAGTTGCATTAGACAAATAATCTTTGTCTAATTGTTTATCTGGTACATCTTTTCTAAACTTTGCACAGTTAACTGCACGTGTGTAGCAAACTGGGCTAGCTTGATGTTTTTCATAATTAGAGTGTTTTAATTCCTCATCTAATTCTTGAATTTCTTTGATGATTTTATTAGTTTGTTCATCAGATAGTTCAAAACATAAAGAATTAGTTAATCTTTTGATGTATTCTTTGTCAATCATGTTCGCCTCTATAAAGAAATTATAAAATAAAAAATATGGTGATTTCACCATATTTTTTAATAAGTAATAATATTACTTAATTTCAACTTTAGCGCCGGCGTCAGTGAATTTTTTACCAAGTTCTTTAGCTTCTTCTGGTTTAATTCCTTCTTTAACGACACATGGAGCTTTGTCAACTGCATTTTTAGCTTCCATTAGACCTAAACCAGTAATTTCACGGTAGATCTTAATAACTGCAACTTTGCTTGCACCAGCAGAAGTTAGTGTTAATGTAACTAGTGATGGTTCTGCATTAGCAGCAGGAGCAGCTGCAGCTGCTACAGGAGCAGCAGCAGATACGCCAAATTCAGTTTCAATAGCTTTGACTAAATCATTGATTTCCATTAAAGACATTTCTTTTAATGAGTCAATAACTTGTTGATTTGTTAATTTTGCCATATTTTAAAATTCCTTTTCTAATTTATGCTTGTTTAGTCTTTCCAACTGCATTAAGTCCATATAGGAAGTTTCTTAGACTTGCTGTTAAGCAAGACAAGAACATAGAGTATAGACCCTTTCTTCCTGGAATGGCTGCGATTGAAGCAAGTTGGTCAGGCTTAATTATTTTGTTTTCTAAATAACCAAATTTAAACTTAACAAAGTTTCTTTTCTTAGCAATATCTGCTACTGCTTTAAAAGAACATACTTCATCATCATTACAAATAATGACAGCATTTGGTCCTGTGCATTCGTCAACTGATAGTTGATTTGCTTTAAAGGCACGGTTAAGAATGTTGTTTTTAACAACTTCTATACTTGCCCCTTCCTTGTGAAGTTTAGCTCTCATTTCTGTTAGTTCTTTAACAGTAAGACCTAAATATTCAAAGACTAAGAATGATTTTGCATTTTTAATCTTGTCAGCAAATTCGTCAGTTGCCTTAGCTTTTTTCTCAATTTTTGCTTTTGACACAATTTACCTCCGTAATTTGTTGGCAATATACAAATAAAGTGTCTTTGTTAATACAAAGACACTGAGTAATTATCAAAAATTTTGATCATATTCCTCGGTAACAAATTAAGGCATAGCCAGTTACTGTCTTTGGTATATTGCTAATACATTATATATAAAATTAGAAAAAACAATAAAAAATATTTACTAGCTTTAATTTGATCTTTCTAAAGGGGTTAATTCGCTCATTTTCTAACACATATAAACTACTACGTTCTAGGTCATGATTTCAGATGTTAAAATACTTAGCAGCATAAGTACCTGATACAAGGTATTTATCAGCATAAATATTTGTAAAATTGAAGTTCTTGTTAGTTGACAGATATTCTTTGTCATCAAACAAAATAAATGATTCTTCAATTGGTTTAGATGTGAAATAAACCGGGATTTGATTTTCAAGATATTTTTTAAGATTAAAAACCAATAATTGTTGACGTAATTTTGTTGGTTGTTGCGATATAACAATTTGAATTTCCACACCTTTTCAAGAAGCAAAGTTTAAGGACTTGAATGTGTCTAAAGACACAAACAATGAGTCACTATAAATTTTAATTGATTTTTTTGCTCTAAAAATTTTGGTTTGTAAAAGAATGTGATCATTATCAATTTCAAAATATTTTGTTTGTAATTTGTAATTGTGAATTAAGGCTAAAAATGCACCAATAATTGGTAAAACAACAATAACAAACAACCAAAATGTTTTGGTTTCATCTGTCCGATTTTTCTTATAGAAAATATAACAACCAACTGATAAATCAATTAATCATACTAAGCCAAATCAGCTTCATCAATATGCAGATAAATTTCAGTGGTATAAATAAGCTCCAGCACATGATAAACTAAATATTGCTGCTGGAACAATAATGGCTAAGATTGATAATAATATTTTTAATCACTTTTTCATACTATCCCACCAAACTGAAACCAAAACCGATTCAGTAAACTAATGCTGATAAGACATAAGCAGTAGCAAAGCTAACACCAATGTTTAATAACATTTTCTTATAACCAACTTCTCCCCGCATTGTGTTAATTGCTGGAAGACAAGGAACATAGTATAAAACAAAGACCATAAAGCTAACAGCTATTGCTTTGCTAGCAAATAATGTTTCAATCGCATTTTGACCAGCTAACATTTGTAAAGTTGTTAGAGTTAATTCTTTAGCTGGAATAGCAGCAATTAAACTTGTTGTTAATTTTCAATTTGCTGAGCCAAATACTGGATACATAATATAGCTTAATCCCTTGCCAATATAGGCTAGGGCAGATTGCTCAATTAATTGTGGATTATCAACGGTGTTGATATATACACCTTGAACATTACCTAAATGCAATAATGCTCAGAATACTAAGTTAGCAATGGTAATAACTAATAATGCTTTTTTCAAGAATCCTTTGATTGTTTGTCAAACATTCTTTAACATTATTCTGATATCAATACCATTTCAGTTAACCATTTCCACACAGAAGAATGATTTTTCCTTACGGAATAATGTTTTTGAGAAGGTTAAACCTAAAGTTAGTGCAATTAATCCTGATAAGATAACTGCGCCAAAAACAAACAATCAACCAAAGCTTAAACCAAAGATGGCATTGGCTATTGCTGAAATAACAATGATCTTAGTTGCACATGGAATAAACGGAATAATTAAAACGGAAATTATTCGTTCTTTTCTTGAACTAGAACTACGGGTCAGCATTAATGCTGGCACGTTACAACCAAAGGCCGTTAGTAAGTTAACTACTGACCGTCCAGAAATACCAAATTTACTTAAACTATTATCAAGTAAAATACTTACTCGAGATAGCAAACCGATTTGCTGGATTATCGTGACACAAATATATAAAATGACAATACATGGAATAAAGGTTAAAACCATAAATAGTCCACCAAAGATTCCATCAACAAACATGCTTGAAACTCACTGAGGTGCATTTCATGCATTAAACATTTGGTTTAATCAATGTGCAAGACCTCAATCGGTATTGGTTAAACATTTACCAAAGTTTTGTTG
>JAZLIV010000019.1:0-3075 GCA_045617545.1 Mycoplasmoidaceae bacterium
GAGCTAGAAACACTAGTAGTTATATTAGATGCAATTTTACTAACTATTGCTTTAGTTGGTACTGGAATACTAATTTGGAAAATAAAACTTGGTAGCAAGAACCATGTTTTATTATTCATCTTATTTATTTTTTACTGAATGGCTCCATTAATGTGCCGTGAATATACAGGACAGATGCATATCCACATGAACATTGGTGATGGTGGATTGATGTTATGGATTCCATTAACGATATATGGTATTGCAGGTTTGATATGAAGACCATTGACGGATTTATTAAGTTATAAATTTGGTTCAAGAAAAAAAGTTATTTATTTTTCTTTAATTATTCAAGCATTAACATTGTGACCAATGCTTGTCTGACCCTGCTTTGCAACTAACATTATTCAATCAGTTGGAACAGGTGTAGGAGCATCAGGAATTGGATTGTTTAACTTGATGTTTAATGAACAACACCACCAAAAGAAATTTTTTGTTACTGTATCGATTTTAGCTCTACCACCACTTATTGCAGAATTTGTAACATCAGCTCTAGAAGCATTAATTTGTAGTATGGTTCCTGAACATGGAACTGATTATCCAAATCCAACTGGAATATATCTTGATTATTTAAAATGATTATGATTATTTGCAATCATTTTTGTTGTCATATCATTTATCATTACTTTCATCTTCAAAGAAGAAAGTCAAACATTGTATCGATCCTTTGGTTGACATGAAGTAGTCAAAACCAAAAAGAATAAACAAGTTGTTGCTTTGGTTTGTACAGCTGGTGCAATCTTTGCTTTTATGCGTTGAGTATCAGCCGGACCAAGTTCAGTAACACAACTTATTTACATTGCGATGTTTGATAAAATGAATCCTGAGACGCAAACCTCTTATTTCATTGAAGAAGTTAAATTCTTTGAAGGGTATTTATCATTAATTTTTGCCATTGGTCAATTAGTTGGTGCAGTTATTGCTGGTTTAGCCTTAACTAAAAAACCAAATAAAGCAAAATGTGCTTTAGTTGCTTTTGGAGCAGTTTCATGACTCCTATATTTAATGATTAATGGCGTTGTCATTAACGTTCATGTCTTCTTCTGATCAAATATGTTTAATGGATTAGGTTATGGTTTAATCTATCCTGTATTAATTGGAGTAATGTTAAACAAGATGTTTACAAGAAGACATATTATTACTCCTATTGGTATTTTCAACACATCCATGGCTGGTGGAGTAGTGATGGCTTCATTATTTAACAATTTAATCAAAGGTCCTGTATATGATTTCCATAACACACCAGAAACTTCAACAGCAAATTATTTTAGAACAGATAACTGGATAGTTAATGGGACAACGATGGTTTTAGTGACTATAATGGTAATACTGTTTGTTTGATCATGATATGTTGAAAAAGAACATCCAGCCGAAAAACAAAATTTAGGAGTGAAATTTGCTGCAACAAGAGAAGCGGAGATATAAACTATGAAAAGATTTAAAATATTACTTCCATTATTGACTATTACCACACCATTAATTTCAATGGTGTCTTGTAAAGATGATAAAGTTGAAAACGTTAAATTAGACATTGAGTGTCAAAATGAACACATTAAAATTAAAAAGCAACCAGATGAAACCCTAATAAATCATACTATTGTAATCGAATATAGTGTTGATGCTGATTATATAGAAGATGTCATTATTAAACGTGGTATAGATACAATCACATATGATTGTTTAATTAACAAAGAAACTAAAGTAATAACTATTCCTAGCGAGCAAGTGACAGCTGATATCACTATTTTATTAAACGCTAATCCATCGTATCAATGAGTATTTGATAAAACTAACCATGCAGCAACTTTAAAAAAATATTATGGTATTGAATCTGATATTACTATCCCTCAAGTCATTGAATCGGAAGGTGTTACATATACAGTAACGACTATAGGTGAAGGTGCTTTTGGCTCTTCATCAAATGCTGTAAAGATTACATTACCTAACACTGTTACCAAAATTGAACAATGAGGCTGTAATGGTGCCAAAAAATTAGTAAGTATTTATCCAACCACTAATTTAGTTGAAATAGGAAGTAATGCTTTTCAAGGATCGAGTATTACGGGATTAGCGCTTGAAAATATTGTTACTTTAGCTTCAGGCGCTTTGTGTTATTGTAATAAATTAACCAGCATTAGTATTTCTAGTTTAGATTTGACTGATTTACCTTCTAGTTTATTTAATGGATGCTCAAAATTAGCAGTAGTAACATTACCATCTTCAATTAAGAATTTAAGTTTAGGGTTATTTAGCAACTGTACATCACTTGGTGCCATTTATTGCCAAGGTTTAACAAAAACACAATGAATGGCATTGCAACGTCCCGAATATGGTTCATGACATACAAATGTTCCTGAAACATGTCAAGTATTTTTAAGTGATGGCAACTACCCAATTAATGATGTTAATTAATAAAAAGAGGTTCAACCTCTTTTTTTAATTTATTTTTTCGTCAAACACAGTGGCTTTAACTAGCGGACGTTTATTTTTGTTTTTTCAAATAAAGAATGTAATTGTGTTTTCAGCAATCTTTCTAATTGTTTGATTAGTAATTGGTTGATGTGATTGATTCATTTCTTTTTCAATATTCTCTTTAATTGAATAACAAATCTTTTTAATTAGTCCCATACTTGCGTTAGCATAGAAACAACCTCGAGTGATTAAGACTGGTAAACCAATTATTTTTTTGGCACGACGATCAATAACAATAGTTGCATTAAATACACCGTCAGTTCCTAATATTCTTCTTGCTCCTAATACTTTAGAGTTATCTTCATTGATCTTTTTACCATCAACATAGACTTCTTTTGTATCAACAAAGACATCAGTAACTTCTAGTTCATGATTAATTAAATGAACTTTTTGTCCATTAGATAGTTGGACATATCTTTCTTTATCAATTCCTAAGAATTCAACGTTTTGTTCCATTGCTGATAACATTTTATATTCTCCATGGATAGGAACAATATATTTAGGTGCTACTAACTTAATCATTAATTCAAGCTCTGTTTGTGTAGCATGTCCGGAAGCATGTAA
>JAZLIV010000020.1:0-7614 GCA_045617545.1 Mycoplasmoidaceae bacterium
TGACAAAACCATTGAAGATAAGTTCTATAAATGAGTTGCAGATGTTGATAACATCTATGATCAAGTAGGCTATGCTGGTAATCCAACTGATACTGATATTGTTGTTAGTGACCAAAAAATTAGTTACGACCAATATTGACATGTTGTACCGCAACCAAGCGACTGAGGCCAAGGTGTGAGCTACGCAGGCTTTACTGGTATTCAAACTGCCAAGACAAATCAAATTGATTCTGCTAGTGGTTTGCAAGACGCAGCTTTTAAACATTTAGCAAAAGCTACGCAAGAATCATATTACTATGATGGCCAACAATGAGCTGAACATGAACCTAACGATGGCGCATTCTTTGCTTGAGCAGGTTATTGACAAGATGTAGCTACTGAGACTAAATATTCATTTGATAAAGTCGAAGACCCTGATAATCCCGGCACATTTATCGAAGCAGATAACTTTGAAGGGGAAATTAAACAAGCAAGAAAACTTGCTAGAAAAATTGCTGATTCAAGTACAGTACAAGACATCAAAGATATTGCTAAGGCATTAGGTGATGCATTCCACGGTGAATCATTATTTAGAGACATTGGCTATGGTCAAGAAAAGGGAACTGTTGATCAATTAAAATATAAGATGTTAGCTGAACTATTAAAAACTGAAGAAAAAGAAGGCGAAACAATTTACACATATGCTCATGCCTTTGACCGTCTAACACGCGTTGAATTACATGGTGAACTATCAGAAGGCAGTCCTTACTGTTTTGAAAGTGGTTCAAATGGTTATAAACTAATGTTAACTCAAATTAACAAGTCAGACATTATTGAAAAGACTATCTTCCCAGTACAAGATGATCAAGGTAATTGATCAATGAAAGATGGTGCTGGTATAACACTGGATGAATTCTGATATATCTTCTGTTCAATTGCTACTGAATCATCAGTTCAACAATTAGCTATAGCGGATGCAGTTAAAGACCAATATGGTCCAGATAAGCTAAAGGTTTATGATGCACAACTATACAACCAATTTGATTCAGTATGAATTAAAGATTGAGTAAAGAAACCGATTGGACAATAAAAAAAAGAGGTTTAACCTCTTTTTCTTTTCCTACTATTTTTTTGCAGCTTTTTGGCCAGTTCTAGCCGCAACTACTTCATCAACAACACTCTTTGGTGCTTGTGCGTAGTGACTAAATTGCATTACATAGTTACCACGACCTTGAGTAAATGATCTTAAGTCAGTGGCATAACCAAACATGTTCTTTAAAGGAACTTTAGCTTTAATCATTTGGGCAGCTGCTCTTTGTGCAGTGGATTCAATTGTTCCTCTTCGTGAACTAATGTCACCCATTGCATCACCTAGATATTGATCTGGAACAACTACGTCAACTGACATAATTGGTTCAAGTAATACAAGACCACATTTTTTTGCTGCTTCTTTTAAAGCTAATGAAGCAGCAACCTTAAAGGCCATTTCTGATGAGTCAACATCATGGTAAGAACCATCATAAACTGTGGCTTTAATATCCATTAATGGATATCCGGCTAATGGCCCAGCTTTCATGGCTTCTTGAATGCCTTGATCAATTGGTTTAATAAATTCACGAGGAATCTTTCCACCAACAATATCATTAACAAATTCATAACCTTTATCTTTGTTAGGTTCAAATCTTACTCAACAGTGACCATATTGACCATGACCACCTGATTGTTTAATATATTTACCTTCAGCTTCACCAACTTTAGTAAATGTTTCACGATAAGAAACTTGTGGTGCACCAGCATTAACATCAACCTTAAATTCTCTTCGCATACGGTCAACGATAATTTGCAAGTGTAATTCTCCCATACCTGAGATAATACATTGACCAGTTTCATGGTCGGTGTATGTTCTAAAGGTTGGGTCTTCTTCAGCTAGTTTTTGCAAAGCAATACCCATTTTTTCTTGGTCAGCTTTTGTTTTTGGTTCAACGGCTAAAGAAATAACTGGTTCAGCAAATTTCATTGATTCTAGTTTAACATCTAGATCTTCATCACATAATGTATCACCAGTTGTGGTTGATTTTAGACCAACAACAGCACAAATATCACCAGCACAGATATCAGGAATTTCGTTTCGGTTGTTTGAGTGCATCTTAATTAAACGTGAAACACGTTCTTTAATACCACGCTTTGAGTTAATAACATAACTTCCAGCATTTAGATGGCCAGAATATAGACGAATGAAAGTAATTCTACCCACAAATGGGTCTGTTGCCACTTTAAAAGCTAAAGCAACAAACTTATCTTCATCATGGTTCTTTAGTTCTAATTCTTTATTAGTTTCTTCATCTTTAACTTTGATTGTTGGACAATCAGCAGGAGATGGTAGATAGTCTACTACTGCATCTAATACAGCTTTAACACCTTTATTCTTAAATGATGTTCCACATAATACAGGGTGGAATTCAGCAGTTAGTGTACCTTTTCTAATACACATCTTTAATTCTTCTTCTGTTAATTCTTGACCATTTAAGTATTTTTCCATACACTTTTCATCATAGTTAACGGCTTCTTCAACTAAGATTTGTCGAAAGTGTTTAGCTTTTTCAGCTAAGTCTGCAGGAATGTCGGCAATCTTATAGTCTTCTTCAGGTTTACCATCAAACATACGGCATTTCATTGTGACTAAGTCAATTGTTCCAATGAAGTTAGCTTCTGCGCCAATTGGATATTGGATGGCAATACCCTTTGCGCCTAGATTCTTTTTAATTGATTCTAGACACATTTCAAAGTCAGCACCAACTTTGTCCATCTTATTACAATAAACAATTCTTGGTACTTTATATTCAGTGGCTTGTCTTCATACTGTTTCAGTTTGTGGTTCAACACCTTGTTGACTATCTAAAACTGTTACAGCACCATCTAGTACTCTTAATGAACGTTCTACTTCAACGGTAAAGTCAACGTGTCCAGGAGTATCAATTAAGTTTAATTCATATCCTTTTCATGTAACATATGTAGCTGCCGCAGTAATAGTGATACCACGTTCTTTTTCTTGTTCCATTCAGTCCATGGTTGCTCCACCATCATGAACTTCTCCTATTTTGTGGGTTTTACCAGCATGAAATAGGATCCGTTCTGATGTGGTAGTCTTACCAGCATCAATGTGAGCCATGATACCAAAGTTTCGATATTTTTCTAACGGAAATTGTCTTGGCATAGTCTATCTCCTAGAATTTTAAATGAGCAAAAGCTTTGTTTGCTTCAGCCATTCTGTGTGTATCTTCTTTTTTCTTAACAGCACCACCAATACCATTAGAAGCATCAATGATTTCATTGGCTAGACGTTCAGTCATGGTTTTTTCGTTTCTGTTTCTTGCATAAAGGATTAACCATCTTAATCCTAAAGCAACTTTACGTTCTTCACCCACTGGGGTTGGAACTTGATAGTTACTACCAGCAATACGTCTAACTTTAAGTTCTAGACTTGGCATAATGTTGTCTAGCGCTTTGTTAAACACATCAATGGGTTTTTGTTTTGTCTTATTTTCAACAATGTCAAAAGCACCATAGACAATTTGTTGCGCAAGACCTTTTTTACCATCTTCCATTACGATGTTAATGGCTTTAGTAATAATTCGTGAATTAAATACTGGATCAGGTAAAACTTTTCGTTTTTCAGCTTGATGTTTTCTCATATTTAATTCTCCTATTGTGCAGCTTTAGGTTTTTTTGCACCATAAGCTGATCTTTGTTGGTTTCTTTTAGCTACACCTTGTGTATCTAATGTACCACGCACAATGTGGTATCTCACACCTGGAAGGTCTTTTACACGACCACCACGAATAAGTACAACAGAGTGTTCTTGAAGGTTGTGGCCTTCACCTGGAATATATGCTAAAACTTCTTCACGGTTTGTTAATTTAACCTTAGCATATTTTCTTAACGCAGAGTTAGGTTTTTTTGGTGTCATCGTACCAACTCTGGTACAAACTCCCCTTTTAAGTGGCGCTGGTGAGTACTTTTGTCTTCGTTCAAAAGAGTTATAAGTACTTAATAGCGCAGGAGATTTTGATTTTGATTTTTTACTTTTACGTTTGTGACGTATAAGTTGTTGTATAGTAGGCATTAATTTCTCCTTATAATTTTTGATACAACTTAGCCGTGTGTATCATACGTATTTATAATGATAGCATAAAAATATAATTTTTATTAAATTATTTAAGATAAGAAAAAAAGTAGGATTTCTACTTTTGTTTCTTTTCTTTCTTTACACGTTTAGCATCTTTAATGATTTTGAGCAAGATTTCAATACACATTGCATAGTTTTTTGTCTTATATGCTTTATCAGCTTTAGCATATGAATCAGCAAAGATTTTGAAGCGACGATAACGGTTAGCATAGACAAACAATTTACTAGCATAGGACTTTAACACTACTGTTTTAGTCATCTTTGTGTAGATTTGCTGACTTTGTTCCACAATTGTACTAATTTCATGCGCAATAGTGTCAAAATCAGGGTTTTCATCACCAACTATTTGTTTTGAATAACTTTCTAGTTGTTTTAGGTTAGTTTTAATTAAGTTTTGCAAATCAGTGCTTTCAGCACCTGTTGGAGCAAATTTCTTAATAACTGTAAGCAGCTGTCAATAGAAAATGTATAGATCATTTAGGTCAGTTACAGTTTTAACCACTTTGCCTAAGACATCATCAATGGCATCAATTGAATTAACAATTTGTGACTTTCTTGCTACAATTTGGTCAGCAATCTTATTTAAGTCTTTAATCGCTTTAATCTTTTCACCATGAGTTTTATAGTTAATATGGCTAGCCGTATTATTTAATGTTGCAATATAACCAATATTTTGCTCGATAGTATCAAAATGCTCTGAAATTTTAGGTTCTAATACAAAGTATTGTTTTAGATCGCTAATGCTTTCAATAATACTATCTTTGTTAGCTAAAATCTTATCAGTTTGTTCTTTGATTTCATTTAAGCTTAAACTTATTAAAGCAGGAGTTTTAACATGAATGTATGTAAAACGATTGACTTGGTTAATCGCATCAATGGCTTGAATAGCAAAGAATTGGGCTCGACCTAATTGTAAGATTTTGTAATGAGCTTTAAAGTGTTCATATGCATGATTAAACAATGTTAAAAGATTTTGTAGTTTTTGTAAGTCAGCAGTAGCAATTTGATCATTGTTATGATCAAGCATGTCTTGATTTTGCTCTTTAGTTGTTTTTAAGTAGATGTCGACAACTTGAAAACGCATCACTAATAATAATGCATCAGCTAATGTTTTGATTTTACGACCTAAATCAACTGCTGTGTTAATTGTTTTCTTGTAATCAAACTTTAAAGATAAATCAGGGATAGTTTCTAGAGTTTTTTTAGTTGAAGCAAATAATTTATTGATTTTGTCAAAGTTTTGGTGGTATTTGATTCTGTTTAAGTAAAAGAACTCTAATACTTCGTAAATGTCACGATAGTTTTGAAAAGCATCATCAACAGTATAACCATACTGTGTATAAGAAATGTAAGCTTCTTTTAATGCTTTCATATCAGCTAAAGCAACATTTAAAGAACGATCAATTTCTTCAATACATAGTTTGGCACTTTTTAAGTTAAAAGCATTTAATTCAGCCTCAGCTATAGAGATGTTTTCTTTAATGATTTTTGTATTTTCACGTAATGTTGCATGAATATCCATGTAGTTATTCATCTCTTGTTTTTTAGCTAAATCATTTTCGGCTAAAACTTGAAAACGAAAAATATTAATACCATTTAGGTCATTCACTAATTGGTTATATTTCTTCACCACTTTTAAGTGTTGGCGGAAATAAGATTTGTTAATTGTAAAAAAGACAGTATAGACAATCACGCCAGCTGCAAAGATAACAATAAATAAACCTAATAAACCGACTACGACCTTTTCTAACATATATGTATATTATAAGTAAATGTAAAAATAAAAAAAGAGTTTTACTCTTTTTTTACTTCACATCGAGATAGCGCGGATGAGCTAATTTTCTCTCGCGATATGTTTCATAACAGCTTGGAATACAGCAGACTAAAACAAAGACAACTAGCATCACAAGAGTCATAATTGCTCCTAACATTTCGGTTGATCAGTTTTCAAGGTTATGATCTCATGAGTTGACAATAATAATGTCAGCAACTGAGGCAACAAGAATGAATAGACAACCTAAACTAATGACAATTGTTGACACAATTGAACAGAATCAGAAACCTTTAACTTTTGTTACTTTTACTCTGTTTGTCTTACGATTTTTCATTGCTCCGTTTGTGGCAAAGACAACACATAAGAAGGCAAAGATTGATGTTCAGTTAGCCATTAGATCACAGAAGGAATATAGGGTATTGCAATGACCATTTGCTATAAGGTCATAACCTTGGATTGTGGATTGGATACCAAATAAGTTAGTCATAGTTGTATCACCATATCCAATTGTGTCAGAATATGCTAATGCGCCAATAATTGTAAAGACTGCAAAGAAGATAATGGTCAAAACACCAGCATAGATCAAGCCGACTCAATTATGTTTTTGTGTTTTAATTTTATCTTTTAAGTGTTCACTAAATGGCAATTCACCATCTTTAATTAAGTCTTGGTAATATAGTGGGTTGTAAATGGCAAAACCATTAATAATTCCTAAAATACCAATGGCAATTAAAATTTGTGTTACCCCAATTACTCAATGGAAACCATGTTCATTGAATCAACCAAGAGTATTTACTCTTCCATCTTCTGAGCCTAGTAGTAATCCAACAGCTATTAAAATGTTAATGATTGAAACAATTACTAATCCAACTACTAAAGCCGCAGGTGTTTTTTTAGGTTCTTCCATTTCTGATTGAATTCCAGCAGCAGAATAGAAACCATCATAACTAAAGATAATAGCTGGAACTGACCCCAAGATTCCTAACATTGGAAACATATTAACTAACCTTGCGGGGTTAGGGTTAACTCAATATTGCGGTCAAATTGATACTTCGGCTGATTTAGCAAAGGCTCCTTCGCCCATTATTGCTAGGACAATCCCAGCAACAATACAAAATGCTAAAGGAATGAACTTTACAGCCGTAATAGCTTTGTTTTGGATATCACCTAATCGACTAGATAATCCTGATGCAATGAAGAATCATGCAGAAATACCAAAAGCAATTAATGCTGAGATTCATCACGTTGTTTGTCAGCCAAAGGCATCTTGGAATTGGATGACAACATAATATGGCATCAGAAAGAAGTTAAGTGGTAAATACAAAAAGGCCATAAAGTATTTTGATACTTTAAACAAATACTTTGGGCAGAAATTTTTAACCCATGAAATGATTCCTAAGTTACTATCAGTAGATGCTGAGGCTATTTCGGCTAAAGAAATACCCATGCAGATTACACCAAAGATTGAAAGGACCCAGGAAATAAGGGCTAAAACAGCACTGCCTCCAACATTGCTTAGCACCTCACCATTTTTAAGGAAGATACCAGCTCCAATAGAGGAACCAATAACTAATAAAATGGCAGAAGCGAATGTAATTTTCTTTTTTGTGACTTCGCTTTTTGTCACTTTTTTCTTTTTCGTCATACACAATAATTATAAAATAAAAAGAAAGGT
>JAZLIV010000021.1:0-13084 GCA_045617545.1 Mycoplasmoidaceae bacterium
ACAGTAACAGTTCCTTGTTGATGGAATGTTACTATTCCATCTTCAGAAACTTCGGCAATATCATTACGGTCATTACCATAGTGATTGATTTCATATGTAAAATCTTTTGCATTAATGTTTTCTTTCTTTTCTGGATAAACTACAATATCATCAAACAGATTGTATGTATCACTAACAATACTAGTTGCATTACCATCTTCTAAATCAACTGTTGATACGCCAACTCCAACCCTAACATCTAAAGTGTGAGTAACTGGTCTTTCTTTGTTGGATGTAAATATTTCTATTGTTGCTTGGCCACCTTTGCCCGCTTCGTTTTCTTTTGCAACTATTTCACCATCTTGGTCTACACGCTCTAGAACTCCATCTCTATCTTCAGTGATTTCAAAATTAAGAGTTGGGTCTTCATCAAGGTGTGTTGATGGAACAGGGACAGCATCAATTGTTCTTCTTTGACCAAAACCTAAATAATTTACTTCAGCTTCATTTCTAATTGCAATGTGGTGAATTTGGTTATCCCATACTTCAACCGTACACTTTGCATTGATTAATTCATTTTCTTTAGAAACTACATATACATCTGTTTCACCAAAACCTACAGCAGTAATTTTCCCTTGTTGATCAATTTCAGCAATATCAGGGTTTGAGCTAAAGAATTCAATTTCAGGGTTGCTAGCATTAAATGGCAAAACTCTTACACTTAATTGTTCACCAGGGTGAATTTGTTTTTCTTCATCAGCAATTGTTCATTGTAAAGCAACATTGTCTTTAGAAAATTCAACTGATGAGACAAAAACGTGTGTAAATCCTTTAACAATCATACCACTGACAAACATTAGTATGATGACAAAGATTGGTAATAATGCAAGAAAGAATCCAGTAATCTTCTTCATAATTATTTTGCCTCGATTCTAGCATACTTCTTTTCTGCTGTAAAGAAGAATACTATGAAATTGATTAGGGCATAAATTAACATTATGCCCATAATGGTAACATGACAATAAATTGATGATTTACCAATTACACCATCAACAATGATAGCTGTACCAGTTAATAAGAATGTAATGGCAATACCAATTAATAGTTGAATCACAACGTTTGATTCATTTGGTGCTGTATTTGTCATTGTAATCTTAGGACGAGCTAAGTTTAGATTAATACCATTAAATGTGATACCAACCAAGAAGAATAGCATGGTAAAGAAAATTAAAATTAAATCCATTACTGATAATCCCATTTCTTTGTCACCAGAGAAATTGACCGTAACAGCTAAAGCAATAACACATAGCGTTAATGCAACAAAAGTAATAACGAAATTAACCAATGCTTTAGCAATTAATTGTTTTCGATAAGATAAAGGCGCAACCTTTGTGATATAGAATTGAGGACCTTCTCGTGATATTGAATTGGCTGAGAACGAACCGATTAACGACATGATAATAAACAAAATTAAAATTCCAAAACCATAGAAGATATGACTACCAGTTGATGATTCTCCTAACATTTTTACTAAATCAGCAACTAAATATGTCATGATTGGCATTGAAAAAGCTACACCAAAATAGAAATAGGCATAATTTGGTGTTCGCAAAATTTGTTTCATTTCTTTTAAGAAAATAGTTTGATAAGGGCTATGTTGTGTTAATTTAGCCTTAATAACCTTAGCATTACCTTCAAGCGCACTAGCTGATGATGTAAAACGATAATAAAGTGGTTTAGTAATACAAATTCCTATTGCAGTGCAGCAAATAGTTATTAGCATTAACCATCCAAAGTTTGCACCAATATTATTTGCAATGGCTATTTCCGATGTATAGAATGCAACATTATATGGGCCATTTAGTTTACTTAAAACACTAGCAATACCTTCAATTACTTCAACGTTGTTCTTAGCATGAATGAATCAATCAGCCATAAAACGTAGAACTAAACTATAAACAACCAAAATACCAATAAACACAACAACAAATAACACTAACTTAGCAATATTTTTGTTTTGTAGTTTTCTTCCTAAAAACATGAAAGGCACTGAAACAATCAATGAAATAGCAAATGGAATTAGTGGTAATAAAATAGTAGCTAATAATGAGCTAAAGACAAAACCTACACTCATTATTTTTCCTGCTAGCCCATAAACAATCATTAGGGGGAAGAAAATTACCAATGCATAAACAAATAGTTTAATGTAAATGGCAATTATTTCGCCAACATATCTTTGAAATGACGTGAGAGGGAAAGAAGAAATAATTCTTAAATCTTCCGGCTTATGTAACCGTTTACATTGGTTAATAATACTAATTATTAATAATGCTAGTTGACCAATAGTAAAAATTAAAATAGAAATGGATTTTGCTGGAATTAATGTTGATTGTGTTACTAATGATCTTAATAGATAGTGAACAAAAAATAAGACGATAGCAAATACTATTACATCAAGCACATAACGCATTACTTTCCTAGCTGTTTTCTCAATTCGATTAGGAGTAAAAGACAACTTTGTTTGCAATTTTACGTATGGGTAAATAGATAAAGCTTTATTTTTTAGTCTTATTAATTTGTCCATTGTTCTTACTTCTTGGTTAACTCCATAAAGTGTTTTTCTAGAGCTTCAACAGTTTTAAATTTAGTTTTTTTCATATTAATTAAATCAACTAATTTACCGTTAGCAATGATACCAACATAGTCACAAATGTGACTAACAGTATAAATATCATGTGATGAGAATAAGACAGAATTGCCTTTATCAGCATATTCACGAATATAATCCATCACGATTTTCTTTGTTGGTGGGTCTAGCCCCAACATTGGTTCATCAAGAACTCAAAGTTTAGGTTGATGTAACAATGATGCACATAAACAAATTTTTTGTTTCATACCATGAGAATAAGAAGCAATTTGCTTATCTAGAGCATATTCGATATCGAACTTTTTAGCATAAAAATCAATGTATTTTTCTTTGTTTTTCTTGCTAACACCAAATAAACTACCCATATAGTTTAAACATTCTCTACCACCTAATTTTTCATAGATTGAGTGGTCATCAGAGGTATAACCAATAGTTTGTTTGGCTTTTACTGGATCTTTTTGAATATCATGACCATTTACAATGATCTTGCCTTTGTCAAAAGGAAAGATACCACAAATTGATTTGATGGTAGTAGATTTACCAGCACCATTTTTACCAATTAAACCTAATACTTTCCCGTCAGGTACTTCAAAACTAATATTCTCTGCTGAATACTTAGCAGCACCTTTATATTTTTTATAAAAATTAGCTACTTTTAACATAGTTAAATTATATATTTAAAAAAGATAATAATTAAGAAAAATAATAAAAAAAGAGGTGGTCCCTCTTTCTTTACTTTATGCGCGCGAAGTGCTTGTTGCATGAATTACTAGACATACGATTGAGCCCACTACAAAGATCATTCCAAGAATAATCATAATTAAAGCGGCTGCGAATAGACTAATAATTAGGAAAATAAACGTTAATGTTAATAGCGCTAGCGCAATATAAATCAAAGCTTTTTTATTCATATTTTATCTCCTATCGTGATTATAGAGTTTTAATTAAAAAAATTGAATTTTTTTGATAGTCCAACCAAAAACTTATTTAATAAATATATTTATTAAATATAATTTAAATAACATTATTCCAAACTATGAAATACATTAATTTTGATAAACGAAGAAAATTTGACATTATCCTTATGGGTAGGGTAGCAATCGATTTTAACCCATTAGATTACTTTAAACCTCTTTCCGAATCGACTGATTTTAGAAAATATGTTGGTGGAAGCCCAGCTAATACTGCTGTCGGTTTATCTCGGCTAGGAAAGAAAGTTGGTTTCATTAGTAAAGTATCAGATGACCAATTTGGTGATTATGTAACCAATTTCTTTAAGAAAGAAAAGATTGATTGCAGTCACATTTTCAGAGCTAAACATGGTGAAAAACTTGGTTTAACTTTTACTGAAATTTTATCAAAACACGAATCATCAATCTTAATGTATCGGAATATGGCAGCTGACTTAATGTTAGAACCAGATGAAATTGATACTAAATACATTAAGTCTGCTAAAGTTTTATTAATTAGTGGTTGTGCTTTAAGCCAAAACCCTTCACGTCAAGCTTGTTTAAAAGCTCTAGCAATTGCTAAAAAAACTAATACTAAAGTTATTTTTGATGTTGATTATCGACCATATAACTGAAAAAATAAAAAGGAAATATCTACTGTCTACACTAAAGTAGCTAATCACTCTGATATTATTTTAGGTTCACGAGAAGAATTTGATTTAATTAGAGGAGCAAGAGATACTAAAACAACAGACAAAACAATTGCTAACCACTGATTTAACAAAGGTAATTCAATTATTGTTATCAAGCATGGTAAAAAAGGCTCAACCGCTTATACCAAAGATGGTAAAAGCTTTACAATTAAACCATTCCCAGTTAAAGCTTTTAAATCATTTGGTGGTGGTGATGGTTATGCCTCAGCATTTATTAATGGTGTTTTAGATGGAAGAAAGATGATTGATTGTCTTGAAATGGGATCAGCATCAGCAAGTATGTTAGTTTCAGCTCATGGTTGTAGTTTATTTATGCCAACAATGAAAGAATTAAAAGCTTTTATTAAAAAAGAAAAGAAACAATATGGTGCAATGGTAGCAAGGGGTAAATAATGAAATTATTTGATTATCCAAAATTTGTTAATGGTAAAAAGACTATTTGTACAGAAAATAGTAAAATGATGATGGACATCTTTGTTTATCAATTAAAAAAAGGTCAAACCAAAATTTTTAAACAACCTAAAAAAGAAATTGCTATTTTACTTACCCAAGGAAA
The DNA here is from genome assembly GCA_045617545.1 of Mycoplasmoidaceae bacterium. Taxonomy (GTDB): domain Bacteria; phylum Bacillota_I; class Bacilli_A; order Mycoplasmatales; family Mycoplasmoidaceae; genus Hennigella. The sequence goes on from JAZLIV010000021.1 coordinate 4,846, forward strand.
AATAAAAATCCAAGCTGATAAGATCAAAGCTACTTGTGCAAGAAAAAATGTTTTTGAACGAAAACCTTGTGCTTTACATGTTTGCAAAAATACACAAATTAAAATTACTGCTTTGACTAATGCTGAATTTATTTATCAATCAACAACAAATAATAAAAAGTTTAAAGCTAAACTTTATAAAAAAGTTTTAACCCAAGTTGGTGGTAAAGGTGTTTTGGAATCAACAATGTTACGAGACATCAATACTATCTTTGATTATGCTAATGCTCCATATTCAAATATGGTTTTAGGTGAAGTATTAATTCGTCAAGGAAGATGAGCAAGCTATGTTCCTCATTATCATCCACAACCAGAAGTTTATTACTATAAGTTTAAAAGACCTGAAGGTTTTGGTGGATGTTTTTTAGATGACCAAGCATTTAAGATTAAAGATGGAAGCTGTTGTTATATTAACGGTGGTTCAACCCATGTTCAATCAACTGCCCCAGGCTATCCAATGTATTATTGTTGAATGATTAGACATTTAAAGAATAATCCATGAAACAAAACAAGAATTGTTGATAGAAGATACAAATGATTGGAGAAAGGATCTTATGGCAAATAGTACCAAAAGAATCTCAGTTGGTGAAGCACTAATCACCTTCTTAGATAATCAATATGTTAAATTTGATAACAAAACAACAAAACTAATGGATAGTGTCTACACTATCTTTGGTCATGGTTGTGTTGTTGGTGTTGGTGAAGCATTAGCAATGAAAAATACCAACATCAAGACCTTAATGGGTAAAAATGAACAAGGTATGGCTTTAGCTGCAATGGCTTATGCAAAAATGAATAATCGTAAAAAGGTTATTCCATGTTTTAGTTCAATTGGCCCAGGCGCTGCTAACATGGTTACTGCTGCTGGAACGGCAACAGCAAACAATATCCCTTTTCTTTTATTTATGGGTGATACATTTGCTACAAGACAACCTGATCCAGTTTTACAACAAGTAGAAATTGCCAATAGTGCAAGCACAACAACAAATGATGCTTTTAGGGCAGTAACAAGATATTTTGATCGTGTTAATCGTCCTGAACAATTAATGTCAGCTCTATTAAATGCCATTAGAGTATTGCTAGATCCAGCTAATACTGGAGCTGTAGCAATAGCTTTACCACAAGATGTCCAAGGGGAAGTATATGATTTCCCTGCTAGCTTTTTAGCTAAAAGAGTTCACACAATTAAAAGAACTTTACCTTCAAAAGAAGAAATTAACAATGCTATTAAAGCTATCAAAGCAAGCAAAAAGCCGCTTTTAATTGTTGGTGGTGGGGTTAGATACTCACAAGCCGGAGAAGTGGTTAAAAACTTCTGTGCTAAGCATAATATTCCGTTTGCTGAAACCCAAGCAGGAAAAACTGCGATTGAATCAAGTCATCATCTAAATGTTGGCGGTTTAGGTGTTACCGGAAACATTTCTGCTAACACATTAGCAAAACATGCTGACTTAATTATTGGTGTAGGAACAAGATTTACTGATTTTACTACTGCAAGTAAATCTTTATATCCTAACACACAAGTGTTAACTATTAACGTTAATCAATTCCAAGCTGAAAAATTAGATGCAATTGCTGTTGTTGCTGATGCTTTAGAAGGAATTAGAGCAATTGATAGAAAACTAGGAAACTACAAAACTGCTTATAAAAATGAAATCAAAGCCGCTAAACAAGCTTGAGCAAGAGAAATGAAGCGTTTAACTTCAATTAAGGTTGATAGCAAATATAAACCAGAAATTGAAGAAAGACAAGTTGATGCGATTTCGCAATTTAAAAAATCATCTGGCTCAAGACTTGCACAAACAACTGCGATCGGTATTATTAGGAAATTTATTCCAAAAGATGCCATTGCTGTTGGTTCTGCTGGTAGTTTACCTGGATGTTTACAACGAATGTGAACAAGTGATGAAATCAATTCTTACAACATGGAATATGGTTATAGTTGTATGGGCTATGAGATAGCTGGTGCCTTTGGCTCTAAATTAGCCCATCCTAATAAAGAAGTTTACACTTTCTGTGGCGATGGTTCATTTTATATGTTGCACACTGAACTAGTAACAGCCGTGCAAGAACACAAGAAGATTAACATCTTATTGTTTGACAATGGATCATTTGGTTGTATCAACAACCTACAAATGGGCCAAGGCATTAAAGCTCTATGTACTGAATTCAGATATAGAGAAGGAAATAAGCCAATTGCTCGTGGTAAATTCTTGAATACAGACTTTGCCATGATTGCAAAGGGTTATGGATTAGTTTCTTATACAGCTAGAAACGAAAAGGAACTAGAAAAGGCATTAAAGGATAGTTTAAAACAAACTAAATCAACTTTGATTGACATTAAAGTATTGCCTAAATCTATGACTCATGGTTATGATGGGTGATGACATGTTGGAATCACCCATAACCCAAGATGTGCTAAGCAAGTTAGCGCTCTTAGACAAAAAAAATCAATGTTATCAAAAGCAAGAAAATATTAATGAAAGGATTAAATAATGGATGCTAATAAAATTAAATTAGGAATTGCACCAATTGCATGAACTAATGATGACATGCCAGACTTAGGCAAAGAAAACACGTTTGAACAATGTGTTTCTGAAATGGCTTTAGCTGGCTTTCAAGGATGTGAGATCGGAAATAAATATCCATCTGATCCGAAAATTCTAAAAGAAGCATTAGACTTAAGAGGATTACAAATTTGTAATCGTTGATTCAGTTCATTTATCTTAACTAAACCATGACAAGAAGTAGAAATCGAGTTTAGAAAAAACTGTGAATTCTTAAAGGCTATGGGTGCCAAGAGAATTGGTGCTAGTGAACAATCATATTCAATTCAAGGACAAATTGATACACCTGTTTTTGAAAAGAAATATGTGATGAATGATGAAGAATGAAAGAAATTTGCTGATGGTTTAAATAAACTAGGTAAGATCGCTCAAGAATATGGTATTACTTTAGTTTATCATCACCACATGGGTACAGTTGTTCAAACAGCTGAAGAAGTTGATAAGATGATGGAATTAACTGACCCATCATTACTATATTTATTATTTGACTCAGGACATTTAGCTTACTGTGGACAAGATTACATGGCAGTATTGAAAAAATACGCTAAAAGAATTAAACACGTTCACTTAAAAGATATTCGTCCTGAAGTTGTTAAAAAAGTAAAAGATGAACACAAGAGTTTCTTACAAGGTGTAAGAATGGGAGCATTTACTGTTCCTGGTGATGGTTGTATTGACTTCAAACCTATTTTTGATGTTTTAAATGAAGCTGGCTATGAAGGATGAATGTTAGTTGAAGCTGAACAAGATCCAGCCATTGCTAACCCATTCAAATATGCTAAAAAAGCAAGAGCTTATATTAAAGAAAAAGCAGGCATATAATGCAAACACTAAAATATTTTACAAATAATAAATTTAGAACTTCAAAAACGAAGAAATACTTTAAAGTATACAACCCAAACACTGGTAAGCAAATTGCACAAATGCCAAAAATGCTTACTCCGGAAATTGATAAAGTTTTAGAAAATGCTCACAAAGCATATCAAACTTGATCAAGAGTTCCAATCTTAAAAAGAGTTCAAATTCTTTATAAGGTAAGAGAACTAGTAGTAAAACATGCTGATGAATTAACTTACCAAGTTTGCGAAGAACAAGGTAAAAACTGAGCTGAAGCTGCTGGTGATATTGCTAAAGTTAAAGAAGGAACTGAAGTTGCTTGCAGCATGCCTAACATCATGATGGGTGAAAGCTTAATGGATGCTTCACGAGGCTATGACACTGTCACTTATCGTGAATCACTAGGAGTATTTGTTGGGATAGTTCCTTTCAACTTCCCTGGAATGATTCCATTTGGCTGAATGACACCAATTTGTGTTGCATGTGGTAACACCATTGTCTTAAAGATTAATGGTGCTACTCCATTAACATGTATGAAAATGGCTAAGATTTATAAAGAGGCAGGAATGCCTGATGGTGTTATAAACTTAGTTTGTTGTGAAAACGAAGGGGTTGAACACCTAGTTCAATCTGAATATGTTAAGGGTGTAACATTTGTTGGTTCAACAAGAGTTGGTCGAATCATTTATGAAATGGCTGCTAAACATGGTAAACGTGTGCAATGTTTATGTGAAGCAAAAAACCATGCACTAGTTATGAATGATGCTCATGTTGAAAGAACTGCTGCTGGTATTATTAATGCCAGCTTTGGTTGTGCTGGACAAAGATGTATGGCCCTTCCAGTAGTTGTTGCTCAATCAAAAGTAGCTGACAAGCTAGTAGCAACAATTAAAAGATTAGCTAGCCAAATTAAAGTTGGTCCAGGCTATGACAAATCAGTTAAATTAGGACCAGTTTATTCGCCAGAACACAAAAAACGTGTAATTGACTGAATTAATACTGGTTTAAAAGAAGGAGCAAAATTAGCTCTTGATGGCCGTAAAATTAGAGTTAAAGGCTTTGAAAAAGGATTTTATATTGGTCCAACTATTTTAGACCATGTAACTCCTAAAATGACTGTTGGTCAAAGAGAAATCTTTGGTCCAGTATTATGTATCAAACGAGTTAAAACTTTTAAAGAAGGTTTAGCTTTAATGAATGCTAGTCCATTTGCTAATGGATCAGTAATTTATACCCAATCTGGTTTCTTTGCACGAGAATTTGCAAGAAACACAGATGGTGGCCAAGTCGGAATTAACGTTGGTATTCCTGTACCAGTAGGTGTCTTTAGCTTTACTGGTCATAAACATTCATTCTTTGGTGACTTGCACGTTCTTGGTAAAGATAGCTATCGATTCTTTACTGAAACAAAGACCGTAACACAACATTGATTTGATGAAGAAGAGGGTAAATCAGTTAACGTTTCCACTTGAGATGGAACTATCTAATTATTGTATAATTAGATAAGAAAATATAAAAAGAAGGTAAAAAAATGATTAAAGTCGGAATTATTGGGGCTGGACGTATTGGTAAGGTTCATGCAGAATCTATCATGAAATACGTTAAGAATGCAACTATTAAGACAGTTGCTGACCCATTTCTAAATGCTGATACTATTAAGTTCATGAAGAACTTAGGAATTAAGCATTTTACAAAAAATTACAAAGAAATCCTTAGAGATAAGGACATTGATGCAGTATTGATTTGTTCAAGTACTGACACACACTTTCCTATATCTATGGAAGCAATTAAAGCTGGTAAACACATTTTCTGTGAAAAACCAGTAGACCCAGATCCTGCTAACATTAAGAAAGTTATGGCAGCATTAAAGGGTAAAAAGATCAAATATCAAGTTGGTTTCAACAGACGATTTGACCACAACTTCATGGCTGTAAGAGAAGCTATTGAAAATGGTAAAATTGGTAAACTTGAAGTATTAAAAGTATGTTCAAGAGACCCAGCTGCACCTCCAGTAAGCTATATTAAAGTATCTGGTGGTATCTTCCTAGACATGACAATCCATGATTTTGATATGGTTCGTTTCCTTTCTGGAAAAGAAGTTGACGAAATCTTTGTTATGGGTGGGGTTATGGTTGACCCAGCAATTAAAAAAGCTGGTGACATCGATACAGCAGTAATTTCTATGAAATTATCTGATGGATCATTAGCAGTAATTGACAACTGTCGTCGTGCTGCTTATGGTTATGACCAAAGAGTAGAAGCATTTGGTGAAAAAGGTCAAGTTGCTGTTGGCAATGACACTGTTTCAACTGCTGTTATCTCTAATGCTAACGGTGTAACAGGTGAAAAACCTCTTTACTTCTTCCTTGAAAGATACATGAGAGCTTATTCACTTGAAATTGTTAAATTCTTTGAATGTATTACAAAGAACAAAGCTGTACCAGCTGGTATTAAAGATGGTCTAGCATCTGTTCTAATTGGTCGTGCTGCAACTAAATCATACAAAACTGGCAAACCAGTTAAAGTACCAAAAATTTAGTTAAAACACAATTTAAAAATAAATGAACATGGTTCATTTATTTTTTTATAATTATCTAAATATAGGTTAAATTATGAAATTTCAAAAACAATTAAAGCCAGGATGAATCTTCAAAGATCCTGAATTTAAAAAACAATTTTGATCCTTAATGATTCCTGTAGCAATTCAAGAAGTGCTTATTGTTCTTGTTTCAACTATTGGTTCAATATTATTAGGATTAAGAGATGGTGGTAATGATGCAATGAATGGTGTTAGCGTTGCTAACAACGTATTCTTCTTCTTCAATACCACATCTTTAGGTTTTACCATTGTCTGCAGCTTCATGTTTGCGCAGTTTTATGGTAAAAGAGATAGTCATGGATACACGTCCGTCTTCAACCTTGGAATGAAGATTGTTATTATCTATGCCTTAATCTTCTTTGTCTTAAGTTTGGCTATTCCAGAACAATTATGCCGTTTGTATGGAAACCAAGCGACTGATGAACAAATTAGAATTGGTACTAATTATTTAAGAATCTTTAGTCCTGCCTTTATTTTGCAAGCCTTAACATTGATTTATATTATGGCTTACAAGAATGTGGGTAAAAGAAGAAACATTTTATATGTATCATTAGGTGCATTAGTTATTAACATTGGTCTATGTTCAGCATTCATCTTTGGTACTGACATGATGGGTAATGGTGTTGCAATTGGTGTAATAATCGCTAGATTGTTTGAAACTACTTGCTATGTAATTCTAGTCAGAAGAACTCGAGTTGTCGGTTTTTCATTAAAATACTTCTTACATACAGAAAGTAAGATCTTTAAGGCATACTTCAAATACTTAGCACCAATTTTAGGCTGCCGTATCATTCTTGGAGTTGGCCAAGCATTTGCAAGCATCTTTGTTAATAAATTAAGTCAAGAACTATTATCAGCTAACGCCAAGTTCTTAATTACTAAGAACATCGTTGTTGCAATTACTAATGGTGCAAGTAATGCTGCTTCAGTATTATTAGGTCATGAACTTGGTGCTAATAAACTAGATAAAGCTAGACAACACGGTAACCAAATAATGTTATTTACATTATTCCTAGCTTTATTTAATGTATTAGTTTACTTTGCTTTATCTGGAGCAATTTATGGTATCTACCAAAGTCAATTAGATGACGTTGTTAGATTGCAATTCTGACAAATTACACTAATCTATTGTGTTTCAATCCTTGTTCAACCATATAACGGTGTTTGCATGGATGGTATCTATGCTGCTGGGGCTGATACAGTATATATTTCAATTCTAAACGTATCTGCTTCATTATTTGTCTTGGTACTTGGTATTATTGGTTTCTACTGCTTTAGAATTGATCTATTGTTATTCTTCATCTTTACTGGTGATGAATTAATTAAAGGACCAACTAACTTATTAAGATACCCAAGAAAGAAATGAGTTAAAAACGTTGTTAACAACTTATAAAAGAGGTATTACCTCTTTTTTTCTTCAAATCAAAAATATAATACTAATAGGAGAGTTTTATGAAATGTAAATGAATAAGTTTAATCTCAATTCCAGCAATAGCGGCTGGAGTTATTCCAACAATGACTTTAACAAGCTGTTCAATGGATGAACCAGAAAAAGTTATTATTGATACTGATGTAGGTAATGACTGTGATGATATTGGAGCATTAAGTATTCTAGGTAATTACTACAAACAAAAAAATCTAAATATCCTAGCCGTTACTGTGTGTAATCAATATCTTCCCTCATATCACACCACTGATCTAATGTTAGAACAATATGGTATAGAATGTCCAATGGCAATATCTGACAATAATCAACCAATGGTAACAGCATATCAAGACAATGATTATGCTAGTGCTGTCGATGAAAAATGAGAAGCAAGAAGCGAAAAGGACTGAAGCAAAGTCCAATATGCAACACGAGTTTTAAGAAAAGCTTTAGCATGAAATACTAGAGGTAAAATTAAGCTAATAACTTTAGGAATGTTAAATAATATTGCTAATTTATTAGATAGTGGTCCAGATGACATTTCTAAGAAAACTGGTCGAGAACTCTTTGAAGAAAATGTATCAGAGATGGTATTAATGGGTGGAAGATTTGACGATCAATCATATCCAGAATTTAATATTACTCAAGCATTAGAAGCAGCTAGAAAAGTAATTAACACTACTTCTGTTCCAAAAACATTCTGTGGATGAGAAGTTGGTGGTGTTGTGTTTAGTGGACAAACTTTCTATGATAATCCTAATTCTATACAAT
>JAZLIV010000022.1:0-4918 GCA_045617545.1 Mycoplasmoidaceae bacterium
ATCCAATGTTTGCTACTGGCCATTCAGCTGGTGATGCCGTTGATCTATTAAAACAATACCAGCCAAAAAAGATAATCTATGCTAGTATTGTTGCTGCGCCTGAAGGGGTTAGATACTTTATCAAGAAACATCCTGATGTCGTTTGCTATACTGCCACCTTAGATAAAAAACTAAACAAAGATAAATATATTGTCCCTGGTTTAGGTGATGCCGGTGATCGAATCTTTGGAACAAAATAAAGAGCTAAATGCTCTTTTTATTTTTTATATAAAAAAATATATTTACCTATATAATATGAAAACCATATTTATTTTATGGTTACAACCGCACTAAATAAGATTAAGTTCCGAATAGGCGAGTCATGAAAGGATATAAACTATATGTTTGCAATATTTATAACTGGTGGTAAACAATATAAAGTCTCAGTTAATGATGAGATTTATGTTGAAAAACTAGATGTGAAAGAAAAAGATAAGGTTACTTTTGATCAAGTTTTAATGATTGATAGTAAGATTGGTAAACCATATCTAACTGGAGCAAAAGTTGTTTGCCAAGTCTTAAAACAAGGTAAAGGTAAGAAGATTGTTAATATTAAACACTTACCACAAAAACACCACACTCATAAGACAGGTCATCGCCAACCTTATACAAAACTAGTGGTGAAGGAAATAGTTGGTTAATGATTAAGGTTAAATACACTAAAAGTTCAATTAAGATCTCTGGCCATGCATTATATGCAAAAAAAGGCAAAGATATTGTCTGTGCAGGTGTTAGTGCCATTGTCTTTGGAGCAATTAAATGATTTAATCCAAAAGACATTAAAATCAAACAAGACCAAAAGAATAATAGCTTTGAACTAATATTAAAAAAATGTTCCAAACAAAACATGTTATTACTTGATCTAATTGTGAAACAATTAAAACCAATTGAAAAACATTACAGTCGATATATTAAAATAAGTAAAGGAAGATAACTATGAAAAAATTTGATTTACAATACTTCGCTTCAAAAAAAGGAGTAGGTTCAACTAAAAACGGTCGTGACTCTAATCCAAAGTTTTTAGGAGCTAAAAAAGCTGATGGAGCAGCAATTAAAGCTGGTCAAATTATTTATCGTCAAAGAGGAACACGTGTTTATCCTGGAAAAAATGTAAAAATGGGTAAAGATCACACTTTGTTTGCTATTAAGGCTGGAATTGTTAAATATACTCGATTTGGTGATAACAAACGCCGTGTAAGTGTTATTACTAAATAACTTCAGCACACAAATAAAAAAACGACTGGGAAACCAGTCATTTTTTAATGGTGCCGAAGATCGGAATCGAACCAACAACCTACTGATTACAAGTCAGTTGCTCTGCCTGTTGAGCTACTTCGGCATTTTTGGTAATAAAATAATTATAACAATAATTCATTTATAAAAAGAAAAATATGTATAATGATATCGCCTTATATATTATGTATATAAGTTTATATATTAACTAATATATAAAGCCTCTATGCTACTGAGCTATGTAACAAATATCCCAAGGAGACTTATATAAATGACTAACTATGAAATAATGTTAGTTGTAGATGGCACCAAAGCAGCAACTGATGCTGATGCTGTTTCAGCTAACTGCCAAAAACTTTTAAAGGGCACAAAAGATCTTAAGGAAACTAAGATGGGCCTAAAGAAAATGGCATATAAGATCAGAAATTGTTCACAAGGTTATTACTATGTGTTTAATTTTGCTTGTGACAAACCTGAAATTATTAAAGAATTTAATCGTTTAACACTAATTAATAAAGATGTTTTAAGATTCTTAGTAATGAATCTAGAACATAATTATGGTTGACGAGCAATTCACAATGAAAAGAAAGTAAAACGTAGCCAAAAGAAGGCTAAGATTTTTGCTGATAAACAAAAGAAGATTGAAGAAATCATTGCTGCAAAGAAAGCGGCTTATGCTGCTGAGGCTGAAGCTAAAGCTGCGGCTAAAGCAGAAAAGAAAGAAGCTAAGGATGAATAAGGTATTTTTAGTTGGTAATCTAACTGCTGATCCAATTCCAAAGCAAACAACAACTGGTAAAACACTAGTAAACTTTTCTGTTGCATGTAATGATAATATTCAAGGTAAAGATCATACTAACTTCTTTAACTGTGTTGCTTGAAACCAACAAGCTAACTACTTATCAACTTATGTTAAGAAAGGTGATACAGTAGCTATTGATGGTCGTTTAAACAAACGAAGTTATGTTAATAAAGAAGGAAGAAATGTTAACATCACTGAAATTATTGTTGACAGTGTTAAAACAATTGTTAAACGTTCAAAACAAGACAGCCAAGATGAAATGGTTTCAGTTAATGACAACTTTGCAACAAAGATTATTGATACTGAAGCAGATTTTACAAAACCAAATGAAGCAAAAAAAGTTGATGATGGTTTAACTGAATTAGACTGAATCAATGAGGAAGAAGGTAAATAATTATGAAAGTAGCATATAAATGCCCAAACTGTGGTGAGAAAAAAATTATCACAATGCGAATTTGATTAATCATCCTTTTAACACTAACAGTCATCGGTGGAATTGTTTATTTAATTATTTTTTATACAAAAACAATCAAATGTAAAAAATGTGAAGTAGTAATGCTACCAGCAGTATCAGTCGGGACTTATAAAATCGACAAGTAGGAGAAATTATGGAAAAAAGAACTAAAAAAAGAAACAAAAAACGTATTCAAAAGAAACGTCCATGTATCTTATGTGCCAAGGGCATTGACTATATTGATTACAAAGACGTTGAATTATTACAACGCTATTTAACCCCAAGTTGCAAAATTGTTCCTAGACGTGTTTCTGGTTTATGTCAAAAACACCAAAGAGCAATTGCTAATGCAATTAAAAGAGCAAGAATCGTTGCTTTATTACCATTTGTTAAGACTTACGAATAATGAAACTAATTTTATTACAAGATGTTAAGAATGTTGGCAAGAAGAACCAAATAGTAGACGTCAAAGACGGCTATGGCAACTTCTTAATTAATTCTGGTAAAGCAATTAGTAATAGTGCAAAAGCACAACAAATCGTAAACAAACAAGTTGCTGATGCGAAACAAAAATATGATTATGAAGTTAAGCAAGCAACAATGGTGAAAAAACAAATTGATGCAATTACTTTAAACTTTAGTTTAAAAACTAATCATGGACAAGCTTTTGGTAGCATTTCCAACAAGCAAGTAATTGAGCAATTAGAAAGCAAACATCATATTAAGATTGATAAATACATGATGGTTGATGCGCCAAACTCATATGGTTTAGGTGGTCATCGCATTGCCATCAAGTTACATAAAGATGTTATTGCTTATCTAACATTAAGAGTTACAGGAGAATAATTATGGCAAAGCAAGTATTAGACAAATATATCATTAAATGTGAGCAAGAAGTCATCACTACCATCTTCAACAACCCAATTAACGTTGAAGAATGTGCAACATCTTTAGATGCTAGTGACTTTTTAGATGAAAGACATGCCAAAATCTTTGGTTCAATTCTAGAAATTCACTTAAGTAGCCAAAAACAAATTAACAAAAATACTGTAACTGACTTTATTGCCAATAATGATAAATGACAATTTTCTAACTGAGAATCATACTTAGATGAATTAGCATCTGGTTTTGCCTATGAAGAAGATCTAAAAGCTAATCTTGAGTTAATTAAAAACGCAAGTATTAAACGTCAACTTGACAGTTTTGCCCATGAAATAGTTAATACAAAAATTGACTATGCAAAATATGATGACCAAATCTTTAATATTGAAAAACGCTTTTTAGACATTACCCAATCTAAACATACTAGCAAACTTTCTTCTTTAGAAGAAGTAGCTGCTAAATATCTTGATACGGTTAATAAATTAAGACAACGTAAGCAAGATATTACTGGAACTGAAGTTGGTTTTAGCAGTCTAGATAAAACAACTAATGGTTTCCAACCAGGAGACTTAATTATCTTAGCCGCTAGACCTGGTGTTGGTAAAACAGCCATTTCGCTTAACTTTGTTAACAATGCTGCTAAGAAGTTAAAAGAGAAAATGACAAGTGATAAAGAAAGAATTGTTGTCTTTTCTCTTGAAATGTCTGCTGCTCAACTATGTCAACGTTTAGTATCAATGAATGCTCGTGTTGAGGCATCATCATTACGTTCAGGCAGAATGTCTGATAGTGAATGACATCAAGTGCAATCAGCAATAGAAGAATTAAAAACTCTTCCAATTTTAATAGATGATAAAGCTGTATCAGTTGTTGATATTCAAGCTAAATTGAAACAACTTAAGACTGAATATGACATTAAGTTAGTCGTAATCGACTACTTACAACTAATGAAAGGTCCAGCTTTAAAAAATGTTCAAGTTAACCGTCAACAAGAAGTTTCAACAATCTCAAGAATGATTAAGTTGCTTGCTAGAAGAATTGAAGCACCAATTATTGCTTTAGCACAATTATCACGTGATGTAGAAAAGCGTGGTGGAGCACCTAAATTATCAGATCTTCGTGAATCTGGTTCATTGGAACAAGATGCTGATATTGTTTGCTTCTTACACTCATTATTAGATCAACAAGCAGAACAAGACCCAGCAATTAAAGCTGCTGGTCCAAAACAAATGCCAGATTTAATTCCAATTGATTTAAATATTGCAAAACACCGTAACGGTGCATTAAGATCAATCCGTTTAACTCTAAACCCTAAATTTGGTCAATTCTATGAAATGGATTTCTACAAGGAGAGTAAATAATTATGAAATTAGCTAAACTATTATTCACTTCAGCAATTGCAGTACCTTCAATGATTGTTCCTTTATCAACTTTAACTAGTTGTGGACAGGCATGAGGTAATAAAACACCATTTATGATTGGATCAATTGGTGTTGGTCCTTATGGTG
>JAZLIV010000023.1:0-4174 GCA_045617545.1 Mycoplasmoidaceae bacterium
TTTAACAACTTTGGCAGCAAGTTGTGGGTCAGTTCCAAAAGCCATACCGCCACCATGAACATTAGGACAAGAAATATTTAATTCAATTCATCCAATTTGTGAACATTTGTTGATTTGTTTACAATTGTAAACATATTCAGGGATAGAAAAGCCACTAATATTTGCCATAACCTTTTTCTTAAAGACTTTTTTAATTTTTGGCATTATGTTTTTTATTACATTATTTACACCTGGGTTTTGTAAACCAACAGTATTTAGCATTCCGTTCTTGCCTTCAGCGATTCTTGGTGGAGGATTACCAAACCTAGCATTCTTGGTTGTTCCTTTAAATGAGAACGAACCCAAGATGTTAATGTCATAAAACTCTGCAAATTCATAACCTCAACCAAATGTTCCACTTGCAGGAATAATTGGATTATCTAGAGTAATACCACAAAGTTTTACTTTTGTATTTATCATAACAACTCCTTTCCAGGAAAGACTGGACCATGTTTACAAACTAGCTTAGGTCCATTTTTAGTTTCAATGGTAGAACCCATACATGTTCCTGTACCACAACCCATTCTTTCTTCCAAAGAATATTCACCTAAACCTTTTGTCATTTTATAAATAGCTTTTAACATTGCCATTGGTCCACAAGTATACAAGTAATTGAATTTAAGTTTTTTCATTGCATTCATTGGAAGACCTTTAATGCCATAACTCCCATCGACTGTTGTAACAATTACTTTTGCTCCAAGTTTTTTAAATTCATTTACATAGAACATATCTTTTTTTGTATTGAAGGACATAATTACAGTTACTTCAATACCCTTTTTAACAAGTTCTTTTGCTAACATAAATAGCGGTGGAATACCAATTCCTCCACCAATTAGTAGAGTGTGTTTTTTGGCGTTTTTCAAATTGTAACCAGAACCAAGGTTTGTTAAAATGTTTAGTTTACCTTTAGCCTTGGATAGTTTATCAGTTCCATGTCCTAACACTTTGTACAACAAAGTTAATTCATTACCTTTGATATTACATATTGAAATCGGTCGTCTTAAAAAGTAACCATCTATCTTTACATGAACAAATGCTCCAGGACGATTACAATCCTTTACATCGCCCTTTAACACCAACTCATATACACCTGGCGCTATTTTCTTATTGTGCTTTATCGTTGTAATTACTTCTTTCATAATTATTTCTTATAAACCACCTTTCCGTTGTGAACTGTTAGATAATTTACTCCAAACACCTCATATCCTTTAAATGGAGTGTTTTTACCTTTAGAAATAAACTTACTAGGTTCAATAACATCTTTTTCTTTTAAGTTTCAAACTGAGAAATCATTTGTCTCAGGTAGTTTGAATCTCTTGCGTGGATTAGTTACCAACAAATCAATTAATTTATCTAAACTAATAATTTTAGTTTTGACTAAGTGTGTGTATAGTAGTGGGAAAGCAAACTCTATACCAGATGCACCAAATGCACTATCTTTTAGACCTTTATTCTTTTCTTCTTTAGAGTGAGGTGCATGATCGGTTGCAATCATGTCGATAGTTCCATCCTTAATTCCTTTAATTAAAGCTAACTGATCTTGTTTGCTTCTAATTGGTGGATTAATCTTAAAGCAGCCATCTTCTTTTAACATTGAATCATCCAAGATTAAATAATGTGGTGCAGTTTCACAAGTTATATCTAAACCCGCTTTTTTAGCTTTTCTAATTGCTGCAACAGATTCTTTAGTTGAAACATGGCAAACATGATATTTGCATTTAGTTTGTCTTACAAGCTCAATATCTCTTTTAACTTGTTCATATTCGCTTGCTGAACTAATTCCATTATGTTTATGTTGTTTAGCATATAACCCATCATGAATATATCCGCCATGGATTAATGAGTTATCTTCACAGTGAGCGACAATAATTTTATCTAGAGCTTTAGCTCTTTTCATTGCTTGTTTCATTAAGCTAGAATCTTGTACACCTTTGCCATCATCAGAAAAAGCAACAACATATTTAGCTGTTTTTTCTAGTGGAGAAAGTTCTTTTCCTTCCTCGTTTATAGAAATTGAACCATATGGCAAAACATTGATCACTGCATCTTTCTTAATGATGTCTAGTTGTTGTTTAATATGTTCTACTGTGTCAGATACTGGTTTTAAGTTTGGCATTGTAAAGACAGTAGTATATCCACCTTTAGCGGCAGCTTGCGATCCAGTTAAAATTGTTTCCTTGTAAGAAAAACCCGGTTCACGGAAATGCACATGCACATCAATGAAAGCCGGGATAAGAATATAGTTAGGGGAGTTTAATTGTGGAAAATCATTAAAAATAGGATTGTGTTTTATTAGCTTAGATCTTTTTTTAATAATCTTAGATTCCATTAGAACCCCTTTTAAGCATTGTATTTATTATACACATAGTTTATATTTTTTTATAAAAATATAAATATTTATTTAAAAAAGAGGATTAATCCTCTTTTTTAACTATTGATTTTCTGGTGACATTTCAACTGTTTCTTGACCTTCTTCACTAGCTGGAGAAGCTTCACCATTTGCTTCTTCTTGTTTGAAGATAGCAATTGATGCAATGCGGTCTTCATCATCAAGTTTAATCAACTTAACACCTTGTGTTGCACGACCAATATCTCTTACTTCTGATAGTGATAGACGAATAATCATGTTCTTCTTTGTCATGATTAATGCATCTTCATTTCCTTCAACTGCAGAAGCAAAAACAAGTTTTCCAGTTTTTGGTGTTACTTTTAGTGTTGTTACACCTTTAGCACCACGTTTTGTTTCACGATATTCTTCAACATCAGTAATCTTACCAACACCACGCGTACCAATTGATAAGATTTTATTACCAGCCATGCTTGTACTAAATCCAACAACTGTACCACCATCAATGTTAATACCTTTAACACCTGATGCTGTTCGACCCATAGTTCTTACATCAGAAACCTTAAATCGTACTAGTTTACCAGTAGAGTTACCAATAAAGACATTGTTTTCTTCAGCAACAATCTTAACATCAAATAGTCGATCGCCTTCCTTTAGACCTAAAGCAATCTTACCATTTCTATTAATATGTTCGTATTCAATTAACGCTGTACGTTTTACAATACCATTTGCTGAACAGAAAATCAATGATTTGTTTTCTTCATAATCATCAATTGGTAGCATTGTAATAATCTTTTCATCTTTTTGAATTTGAATAAAGTTAATGGCTGGAACACCTTTAGATTGTTTAGATCCAACAGGAATTTCGTGTCCTCTTAAACGATAAACTTTACCATAATCTGTAAAGATTAAAATGTCAGTGTGAGTGTTAGCAACAACAATCTTAGCAACATTATCATCATTATGTGTTGCTGTACCAGTCACACCAACACCACCACGGTGTTGACTACGATATTCATCAATCGGAAGGCGTTTTAAATACCCTCTTGTTGACATTGTGATAACAATATCTTCAATTGGAATTAAGTCTTCATCATCAATTGAAGAAGATAGGTTATAAGCAATTTCAGTTCTTCTTTCATCACCAAAACGATCGACAAGTTTCTTTAATGCAGCAAGAATTAAATCAATTTGTTTATTCTTATCTTTAAGAATTGAATCATATTCTTTGCAAGCAGTTTCTAATTCTTTAATTTCATTAGTAATCTTTGCTTGTTCCATTCCTGATAATGAACGAAGTCTCATTTCAAGAATTGCTTTAGCTTGAATTTCAGATAATTTGTATTTTTTCATCAAATCATCTTGAAGTTTTTTATCTTCTTTTGCATTTTTAATCATTTTGATGATTTCATCAATATGTTGACTAGCAATATGTAAACCTTCAAGAATGTGTAATCTTGCTTTAGCTTTATTTAAGTCAAATTTTGTTTTCTTAATCAAAACATCAATTTGGTGGTCAATATAAATTTGTAAAGCTTGTTTAATGTTAAGAATTTTAGGTTCATTGTTAACAAGGGCTAACATGTTAACAGAGAAAGATGTTTGTAGTTGTGTCATTTTATATAGTTGATTTAAAATAACTTCTGGCACAACATCTCTTCGTAATTCAATAACGATTCTAATACCTAAACGGTTAGATTCATCACGTAAGTCAGTAATACCTTGAATTTTATCATCTTTAACTAATTGAGTAATCTTTTCAATTAATTGAGATTTGTTTACAACATA